>JANPNB010000465.1:0-5220 GCA_031427275.1 Alphaproteobacteria bacterium
CCAGCCGCTCGTCACCGAACGTCCCAAGCCGCCACACCGCGTCCATCATCGCAAGGTCTCCAGATTCCAACCCACAGCGACTGAATCACAAGCAAGTCACCAAAACCCAAACTACCAACGACGATGTGTGCATCCCCTAGCACTTCGTGAGGGAAGCTAACGGCATTCCTACTCCGCCGCGATCGGAACCCGCGCCGACGCCGCTTCAGCTCCAGACGCCATCCGGTCCAACCGTCCGTGGATCATCTCATCAGCTTGCGCCATGATATCACGTACCAACTCCGCGCAGGTGGGGATCGAGCGGATCAGGCCCTGGCTCTGACCCACCGTCCAGATGCCGCCGTCCAAGTCGCCAGCCTTCATCACATTAGCCCGGCCGCGCACACCGGCCACCAGATCGCGCACATCCTCAATGGTCTTGGAGCTGTCTTGCTGGATGCGCAGCACCTCTTCGGAGATGGCATTGCGGGCCACGCGCGAGGTGTTGCGCAGGGTGCGGTTGATCATCAGGGTGTCGCGCTCGTTATTGTCGACAATGCCCTGTTTGACGTTGTGGTGGATGGCGCATTCCTGGGTGGCCATGAAGCGGGTGCCCATGTTGACGCCGTCGGCCCCGAGCGCCAGGGCCGCGACCAGGCTGCGGCCATCGGCCATGCCGCCTGAGGCGATGACGGGAATGGAGACCTGATCGACCGTGGCGGGCAGCAGTACGGCGATGCCGACATCGTCTTCGCCCGGGTGTCCAGCGCATTCAAAGCCGTCGATGCTGATCACGTCGACACCTAGCCGTTCGGCGGTAACCGCATGGCGAGCCGAGGTGCATTTGTGGATCACCTTGATGCCGTTGGCCTTGAAGTCGGGCAGGTGCTCAATGGGGCTGCGGCCGGCGGTCTCGACGATCTTGATGCCGCTCTCGATGATGGCGCGGCGGTATTCATCATAGGGGATGGGGTTGAGAGAGGGCAGCAGGGTGAGGTTGACGCCGAACGGCTTGTCAGTGAGGCCGCGCGTCTTTTCGATCTCGGCCAGCAAGGCCTCAGCGGTGGGGAACATGTGGGCGACGATGAAGCCGAGCGCGCCCGCATTGGCCACCGCAGCCACCAGCTCGCCATAGCCGACGCCGGTCATGCCGCCCATGACAATGGGGGTTTCGACGCCGAACATCTCGGTGATACGGGTCCTGAGCATGATGAACTTCTCCTCGCCTAATGGGTTTGATTGTTATGGCGCGCAGTATTCCGGCCTCCGGGCGGCGAGCACAACGATTTTCGACGTGAACAGGGTCGCGGCCGACGAACCCGGACGTTCATAGCCACGCCAATGCGGCCTCGCCGCGCAGGATAGCCTCGGCCTCTCCCGTATGTTTGACACCCTCTCGGGGATGCAAGACCAGAGGCGGCAAAAGCCGCAGCGGGGCCTTGCCGGTCTTGACGGCGCGAACGATGACCCGCTTGGCCGGTGCGTCGGCGTGGGGGTGGATGGGGCGGATCTGGAAGGAACCGGCTTTCGGGGCCAGCAGGGCCAGAAGATCCGCCAAGCGGTCGGCGCGGTGGATAAGCGTGAGGGTTCCACCCTCGCGAACGGCCTTGCTGAGAAAGCTGACCCAGGCGGCGAGCCCGCCCTGCGCCATCCAGGCCTGGGTCTTGGCCGGGGCAGGCGCTCGCAGCGCGCCGGGGTCATCAAAGAACGGCGGGTTGGCCATCACGGCGTCGAAGGGCTCCAGGCCGAGTTTAGCGAAAGGCTGGGTCACATCGGCCTCGATAACCTCAACGCGTCCGCCCAACTGGTTCAAGGCGATGTTGCGATGGGCCAAGGCCACGGCCTCAGGATCGCTCTCGATGCCAACGAAACGCGCGCCGTCACAGCGAAGCGCTGCAACCAACAGTACGGCCCCAGGTCCGCACCCGGCCTCTAGAACCCGAGCGCCCCGCGGCGCGTCGCAGGCAGCGGCCAACAGCGCCGCGTCCATCCCGGCGCGGTAGCCCTTGGCGGACTGAAAGACGCTGATGGCGCCATTCAGAAGGCGATCTGGTGTCGCGACATCCATGGTTTGCGTGTGCTCTTTGCGATGGTTGCCTTGTGCTGCGCTTGACCGTGCCTTATCGCGTCCGCATTGTCCCTCGCAAATGGCGCACTCCCCGCGCGCTGTTCCTTTGACAGGAGTCTTTGTGGACTCAGCCAGCGCCGCGCTCGCTCCCAAGCCCGCCTCGATCGACGGTCTGCTGAGCCTTGCGCGTGAGGATATGGCGGGGGTGGACGCGCTAATCCGTGATCGGATGCAGAGCCCGGTGTCGGTGATCCCGGCCCTGGCGGAACACTTGATCGGTGGATCGGCGAAGCGCTTGCGGCCCTTGCTGACCATCGCAGCGGCGCGGGTATCTGGCGCGCGCGATGATGTCTGCCTGAAACTTGCGGCCTCAGTGGAATTTATCCACACCGCGACCTTGTTGCATGATGACGTGGTGGATTCATCGGAGTTGCGCCGTGGCAAGGTGGCGGCGCACCTGATCTGGGGCGCGCCAGCCAGCGTGTTGGTGGGGGATTTCCTGTTCGCCCGATCCTTTGAGCTGATGGTCGAGGCTGGGTCGATGCAGGCTCTGGAAATCTTGGCGCGGGCATCGCGGGTGATTGCCGAGGGCGAAGTGCTGCAACTTACCCGCGCCCACGATCTGAATTTGCCGCAAGAGATCTATCTGGAGATTATCACGGCCAAGACGGCGGAGCTGTTCGCCGCAGCCGCAGAGGCCGGGGCGGTTTCGGCTGGTGCGACGGCGGCGCAGTGCAAGGCTCTGCGCAAGTATGGCCGCGATCTTGGTCTGGCGTTCCAATTGGCCGACGACGCTTTGGACTATTCCGGCACCAGCGAGGTCTTGGGCAAGAACCCGGGGGATGATTTCCGCGAGGGGAAGGCGACCTTGCCGCTCTTACTCGCCGTTGCGCGCACAGGCCCGGCTGAAAAAGCGTTCTGGGACCGCACGGTCGCTAGACGCGAACAGGACGACGCTGACTTTGTGCGTGCCCAAGGCTTGGTGGTGGCGACGGGGGCCGAAGCCGCGACGCTGGACCTAGCCGCTGGCTATGCGGCAAGTGCCAAGACAGCGCTGACGGAGTTTGCTGGATCGAATGGCTGGCGACCGGCATTGGAAGACTTGGCCGACTTCGCAGTGACGCGGCGCATGTAGGGCTTCAGAAGCCGGTGAACAGTCGGTCGATGGCGCGGCGGATTTCGTCCTCGAAGTCAGTCAGGTTGCCGATTGAGCGCTGCAGGAGTCGGGTTTCGACGGCACCTAACTCATTCACCAGAACGATTACCTCCTGATCGGCCAGGGTCACCACTGTGCTAAACTGCGTGAAAGTTGACCGATAATCCTGTGGAATGACCGGTGCAACGACTGTCATGTTGCTGGCTTCCATCAGGTGCGGTTGGAGGACCACAACAAGTGGATAGATCGACCGCGAGCGAATTGATGGGTTTCGAAATACGTCAAATTGCCGCATTCACCAGGTCCGAAGATCCTCTCCGAAAACGCCAACCGCATCGATGCGCTCTCGTTGAGCCTTGATGGCTTCGACATTCTCTTCGGCCCATTGGCGGGCTTTGTCTTCATCCGACGGACCGGGGACGCGAAGAGCTCTGCGAACGCCGTCTTCAACGAGGTCTTCGAACACAAGCCCCGCCGCCCTAGCTTGCGCCAGCAGGTCGGCGTCAATCTCGATCTTGAGTTCGATCTTGCCCATGGACTGGGATTATACCCAAAAGTGAAGCCTTGTCAGCTTCGGATGCGTGCGCCTCACCCCGGCGAAATCATCTTCTCAGGCCGCACCACTTCGTCGAACTGTTCGTTGGTCACGTAGCCGCCGCCGACGGCTTCTTCGCGCAGGGTGGTGCCGTTCTTGTGGGCGGTCTTGGCGATCTTGGCGGCGGCGTCGTAGCCGATGGTGGGGGCAAGCGCGGTGACCAGCATCAGAGAGCGGTCCAGCGCGGCCTTGATATTGTCCTCTCGCGCCTCGATCCCGGCCACGCAATGGTCGGTGAAGGAGACGGCGCTGTCGGTGAGGAGGCGGCAGGATTGCAGGAAGTTATAGGCCATCACGGGGTTGAAGACGTTGAGCTCGAAGTGACCTGAGGCCCCTGCGAAGGTCATGGTGGCGTTGTTGCCGAACACCTGGGCACAGACCATGGTCAGGGCCTCGCACTGGGTGGGATTGACCTTGCCCGGCATGATCGACGAGCCCGGCTCGTTTTCCGGCAAGGAGAGTTCGCCGAGGCCCGAACGGGGGCCCGATCCCAAGAAGCGGATGTCATTGGCGATCTTGAATAGGCTACCGGCGACCGTGTTGATGGCCCCATGGCTGAAGACCATGGCGTCGTGGGCGGCCAGGGCCTCGAACTTGTTGGGCGCGGTGATGAAGGGCAGGTGGGTGATCGCTGCGATCTTGGCGGCGACGAGCTCGGCAAAGCCGATCGGCGCATTGAGCCCGGTGCCGACGGCGGTGCCGCCTTGGGCGAGTTCATAGAGGCCGTGTAGGGTGTCCTTGATCCGCCGCACGCCATTGGCGATCTGTTGGCGGTAACCGGAGAATTCCTGGCCAAGCGTCAATGGCGTGGCGTCTTGGGTGTGGGTTCGGCCGATCTTGATGATGTGCGCGAAGGCCTTTTCCTTGACTTTGAGTGCTGCGTGCAGGTGCTCGAGCGCCGGCATCAGTTCCTTGGCCACCTGTTCGGCACAGGCGATGTGCATGGCGGTGGGATATGTGTCGTTGGACGACTGGCTCATATTGACGTGGTCATTGGGGTGGACGGGCTTCTTGGAGCCCATCTCGCCGCCCAGCATTTCGATGGCGCGGTTGGAGATCACCTCATTGGCGTTCATGTTGGACTGGGTGCCGGAACCGGTTTGCCAGACGGCCAGCGGGAAGTGATGGTCGAGCTTGCCGTCGATCACCTCTTGAGCGGCAGCAATGATCGCCGCGCCGATCTTGGGGTCCAGACGGCCCAACTCCATATTGGCCTCGGCGGCGGCGCGCTTGACGATGCCGAGCCCGCGGATCACTGGCTGGGGCTGCTTTTCCCAGCCGATCTTGAAGTTGCCGAGGCTGCGCTGGGCTTGAGCCCCCCAATAGACGTCGGTCGCGACTTCGATCGGTCCAAAGGTATCGGATTCAGTGCGGGTCGCGGTCATAAGCGGGTCCTCGTGGCGTCGGTCTGTGCGGACTGAT
>JANPNB010000466.1:0-1658 GCA_031427275.1 Alphaproteobacteria bacterium
AGCCCGAGCGATGCGCGGTGATAGATGCGTCAGGCACACTGGACCAAGTTGATGCCCAAATTTGGCAAGTCGTGACGGATCGCGCTCTTGGTTGATCAGGTTCCGCATCCACGTGAAGTGTTCCAACTTGCAGGGCACCAAGCCGAAGAAATCGCATTTGAGATCGCTCGAAGCCGGGGCCGCCTTCACCATGCCTGGCTGCTGACTGGGACCGAGGGCGTGGGCAAGGCCACATTTGCCTATCGTGCTGCGCGTCGGCTTTTGGGTGCGCCCATTGACGAAGGTTTTGGGGTCCTGGGGACCGACCCTAACCATCCGGTCAGTCGTCAGATCATTGCCCGAGCTCATCCTGACTTGCTGGTCCTGGAGCGTGTGGGAGAGGATGGAAAGCTGCGCAAATCCATTCCGGTTGATGAGGCACGCAAGCTCTCAGAGTTCTTCTCCAAGTCGCCGGCCTCTGCGCCTCATAGAGTGGCGATCATTGATGCGGCTGATGACCTGAACGGCAATTCGGCCAATGCGGTCTTGAAGACCCTTGAGGAACCGCCAGAGCGCGGTGTGTTGTTGCTCGTTGCACATTCGCCGGGAAGATTATTAGCAACAATTCGGTCGCGTTGCCGGCGTCTGGCATTTCAGCCACTTGGGGAGGCAGAAGTCACGAGGTTCGTTCAGGAACGCGTTGAGGTTGACGAAGAACAATCCCTAAGGCTGGCGAGAATGGCTGGTGGCGCTCCGGGGCGTGCACTTATGCTCGCCAGGGCTGGAGCTGTTGCGATCGATGACATTGCTAAGGGCTTGCTGGCCGAACTGCCGTCCGTTGACAGCAGTGCGGTCATGGCGCTGACCGATCGGTTCAAGGGCGCGGAGGGCGCCATCATTTTCAATCTGCTCTTTGAACGACTAGCCGATCGAATTCACGACCTAACCATAGCCCGCGCTGGTACTGGTCTATCGGGACTGGACCCTTGGGCCGCCGTCTGGGAGAGCCTGCAGCGCTTGCCGCGTGACGTAGAGGCCGTGAATTTGGATCGAACAGACGCGTTCCACGCGGCGCTTTCGACCCTGCGCGAGGCGGCGAGAGCTTGAGATGCTGATCGATAGTCACGTCAATTTGCACGCGCCGCAGTTCGACGAAGACCGACAGGCGGTCATTGACCGGGCTCGCGCCGCCGGGATCGGATTGATGGTCAATATCAGCGATCGGGTTTCGGGGTTTGCCAAGGTTAGGGCTATGGCCGATGAGTCCGACATTTGGTGCACCGTAGGCACCCATCCCCACGAGGCCAAGGAGAACCCGGACCTAAGTTGCGCTGATCTGGTTGGCCTGGCCCGGGACCCACGTGTGGTTGGAATCGGCGAAACCGGGCTTGATTTTCACTATGATCTCAGCCCTCGAGATATTCAGGCCAAGGTGTTTCGGGCCCACGCGGCGGCGGCGCGCGAGACGGGTCTTCCGCTCATCGTGCACACGCGTGAGGCTGATGACTTGATGGGCGACATCTTGGAGGCAGAGTTTGCCGCTGGTCCTTTTCGGATGTTGATGCATTGCTACACATCCGGGGCTGAGTTGGCGGCCAGAGCGGCCGCTTTGGGGGCATGGTTCTCAGTGTCGGGGATCGCAACCTTCAAGGCGGCAGAGGATGTGCGGCAGGTGGTGC
>JANPNB010000467.1:0-20848 GCA_031427275.1 Alphaproteobacteria bacterium
CTTCGTCCAGGGTCAGTCGGCTTGCCCAAGCAATGGGGTTGCATTTTCGCCCATTGGGCGTCGGTCAATACAAAGCGTTCCATCCAAAGCTTGAATCACACCAAGCTCAATCCGTGAATCCCAAATCTCAACAGGCCCTAATCGACCACTCGGAATTTCCGGGTCTCAAACACGCTCAATACCTGCTCAAGCTCATGCCCACGCTTGAGGATCATTCCACCCTCGCCGATCACGGCCCAGGCACCTTGCTTTCGGGCTAAGGCGGGCCTCTTCTCGATGCGGTAAGCTGGCGCCTCGGACGACCGTCGAAACACCGAAAACACGCAGGCTTCGGCTTGAGTATCGATGGCATAGTCACGCCAAGCCCCGGCGGCGACCATTTTCCCATAAAGGTTCAGGATGGCCTGAAACTCTCGGCGTTCAAAAAAGACGCTCACCGAGGATGAGTTCTGAAAGGACGGATCTAACGCCATGCGACGCAAAGGTTAGCCTCAGTTGGCGAGATCGCCAATCGCCGGGTGAAGGTCTCCGACGCGGAATTCTGAAAACCTTGTAACCTGTCGCCGCGAAATGACCTTAATTCGGACCTTCGCCCGCCTGATAGGGCAGCGATAAGTGCATTGTCGGTTGATCGGAGCCTGTGGTTCCCGGACCCTGAATAGCCCCCCCAGCCCCCCGAGATTGCGGGTTCTGGTCGGCCGACGCCCCACTATCCCCAAGATAGTCCCCCAGACTTCGCCCGTGCAGCTCCCCACTGCGCGGGCGAACTTCATTTCAGGGGGCGGCGACTTTAACGCTCACCGTGGTCCGCTGCACGCCGACTCCGATTAATCGACCGCCGTTGGGATTTTGAACCAGAATCGCCGTTGAAAGGCCTTCCTCAATCGCAACCGGCAATCTGAACGCCATGGGCCTGCCGCGCCAAGTGCCGAGCTTTTTGACCTCACGCACCACATTGATGTGACGAACGGTCTGACCGCGATTATCACCCTTCTTGACGGCGACATCCTGCTCTCGCGGATCGAAGCGAACCAGCCAGACCTCGGCACCCGATCGTGGCGCGACGCCTGATCCCACATCGACTCGACGGGCCCCGATGAATGCAATGTCCAAGTCACGGTGGGGTGCGGCAGCAGCGAGCCCGATCAGCTTCTCAATCTTGTCAGCCTGTAATCCCCCGGCCTGGGCTCGGCCATCGACGACGACTTGCGGGGTATAGGGTTCGCGCAGGGCAAACCGGGCAACATAGGCCTTCTGGCGTTCTGTAAATTCGGGTTTCGCGAAGGTGTCGGGCCAGCCCAGATAGTCCCAATAGTCGACGGGAAAGGTCAGTGCCAAAAGGTCTGGCCGCGCGGCAAGAGCCTCAAGCTCGGCATTGGCCTCGCCACACGACGCGCAGCCCTGGGCTGTGAACAGCTCCACCACTACCGGCGACTTGGCCGCTGCGTGGATTGGGCTTAGCCCGATTATCAAGCTTGCAAGAAGAGCAACACGCATGGCCGCGGACTTAATCGCAGTTGCAGTGAAACAGTGTTCAATAAGGCGTGAGCGGCAAACCCTCCCCCTTATGGGGAGGGAAGATTGCGCAGCAATCAGGGTGGGGAAACCTGACATGTGTAGAAACGTCTCCAAAATACCCCACCCGTCGCTTGCTTCGCGCGCGTCACCCTCCCCACAAGGGGAAGGTGCTTCGTACTTAGACCTCGGTCTTGGCCAAATTGCGCAGCACATAGTTCAAGACCCCGCCGTTCTTGAAATAATCAAGCTCGGTCGGCGTGTCGATGCGGCAGCGCACTGGGAACCTTGCGATGCGACCGTCAGAGGGGCGATACATTTCCACCGTCAATTGGCGGCGAGGCGACAGCTCAGTCAGGCCGCGAATGGTGACAATCTCTTCTCCGTTCAGATTGAGCTTGTGCCAGCCTTCCTGCAGGAACTGCAGCGGCAGAATGCCCATACCCACCAGATTGGAGCGGTGAATACGCTCAAAGCTCTCGGCGATGACCGCGCGGACACCCAGCAGCTTGGTCCCCTTGGCCGCCCAGTCGCGGGATGACCCGGTGCCATACTCCTTACCGGCAAACACCACGGTCGACCGACCCTCGGTCTGATAGCGCATGGCCGCATCGTAGATCGACATGACGTCGCCCGACGGGAAGTGCTTGGTCACACCGCCTTCGATCTCAGGTGTGATCTTGTTGCGGATGCGGATATTGGCGAAAGTCCCGCGCATCATCACTTCATGATTTCCACGCCGCGCGCCGTAGGAGTTGAACTCCGTGGCCGGCACTTGGCGTTCGCGCAGATATTCCCCCGCAGGACCGCTGGCCTTGATCGAACCGGCTGGGCTGATGTGGTCGGTGGTGATCGAGTCGCCGAAGACGGACAACACGCGAGCCTCGACGATGTCGGTTATCGGCGTCGTTTCCATCTTCAGATCGCGGAAATAAGGTGGGTTCTGCACATAGGTCGAGCCCATGTCCCAGGCATAGGTCTGCCCACCGGCCACCTTGATCCCCTGCCAATTCTTGTCGCCCTTGAAGACGTCGGAATAGCGGGTGGCAAACATCTTCTGGGTCACGTGCTTGCGCTGCAGCGTCGCGATCTCTTCCGAGGTCGGCCAGATGTCCTTAAGGTAAACCGGCTTGCCGTCCTTGCCGTTACCCAAGGGCTCGGTCGCCAGATCGATCAGCATTGAGCCCGCCAAGGCATAAGCCACCACCAACGGAGGGGAGGCCAGATAGTTAGCCTGAACGTCGGGGTTCACCCTGCCTTCGAAATTTCGGTTGCCTGACAAGACCGAGCAAGCGACCAGATCGCCTGCCGTTACCGCATCGGAAATGGCTTCAGGCAAGGGCCCGGAATTGCCAATACAGGTGGTGCAGCCATAGCCCACCAGATTAAAGCCCAGCGCGTCCAGGCTCTTGGTCAGGCCTGCAGCCTTCAGATAGTCGGTGACCACTTGGGAACCGGGAGCCAGTGAAGTCTTGACCCAGGGCTTGACCTTCAAACCCTTTTCGATGGCCTTCTTGGCCACCAAACCAGCAGCGATCAGCACCGAAGGATTGGACGTGTTGGTGCACGAGGTGATGGCGGCGATCACCACGTCGCCATTGCCCACATCAAACTTTTCGCCGGCAACCTTGACGCGCTCACCCACGCCGTCTTTGCCGAATTCCTTGGCGAGCGCGATGTTGAACTCGGCTGCGGCATCGCTCAGCAACACGCGGTCTTGCGGGCGTTTGGGTCCAGCCAGGGACGGCAGCACCGAACCGAGGTCCAATTCCAGAGTGTCGGTGAACACCGGATCGGCATCACCGGGTTCGAACCACAGACCCTGCGCCTTGGCATAGGCTTCCACCAGATCAGCACGATCAGCCGCGCGGCCCGTAGCCCGCAGATAGTCGATGGTGGCCTTCGTCACCGGGAAGAAGCCACAGGTCGCGCCATATTCAGGAGCCATATTGGCGATGGTCGCTTGGTCTTCCAAGGTAAGCCCAGCCAGGCCAGGTCCAAAGAATTCAACGAACTTGCCGACCACGCCCTTTTTGCGCAGCATCTGGGTCACGGTCAGCACCAGGTCGGTCGCCGTGGCACCCTCAGGCATGGCACCGAACATTTTGAAGCCGATAACCTCGGGGATCAGCATTGGGATCGGCTGGCCCAGCATCGCGGCCTCAGCCTCAATACCGCCCACGCCCCAACCTAGAACCGACAGGCCATTGATCATGGTGGTGTGGCTGTCAGTGCCCACCACGGTGTCGGGATAGGCCACGGTCGGGCCTTCATCGTCATTGGTCCAAACGGTTTGGGCCAGGTATTCCAGGTTCACTTGGTGACAGATGCCGGTGCCGGGCGGCACCACGCGGAAATTGTTGAAGGCCGACGAGCCCCAGCGCAGGAACCGGTAACGCTCGATATTGCGCTCATACTCCCGCTCGACGTTCTCACCGAACGCCTTGGCAGTGCCGAAATAGTCCACCATCACCGAGTGGTCGATCACCAGATCAACAGGCACCAGCGGATTGATCTTCTCCGGATTGGCACCCAGCTGGGTCATGGCGTCGCGCATGGCGGCCAGATCGACCACGGCGGGCACGCCGGTGAAGTCCTGCATCAGCACGCGGGCCGGGCGAAAGCTGATCTCGTGCTCAACAGAACCCTTGTTGTCGATCCAGGCGGCCACCGCCTTTAGGTCATCTGGGCCAACGGTTTGCGCATCTTCATTGCGCAGCAAGTTCTCCAGCAGCACCTTCATTGAGGCGGGCAAACGCGAAACACCGGTCAGACCGGCTTCCTCTGCCGCCGGAAGGCTGTAGTAAAAGTAGCTCTTCTTGCCGACCTTGAGTTCGCGGCGCGTATTCAGGCTATCTATCGAAGCCATGTTAGGGATCCTTCCTCTGTTTACGGCCGCAGAACCACTGCTTCGGAGATCGCGCGCTATAAAAGGCGGACACACAGCGTTCGCCCCCGCGCCGCGTACGCCCTCCGAGGCGGCACCGGCCGACCGCGTCATAGACCTTGGAATGTTTCCAGTCCATGCGACCAAGACGGGCAAATCATGATCTCGCGCTTGGATATCGCTGATCTTACCCTTGATCGCGGAGGTCGTCGCTTGTTCGGCGGGTTAAGCCTAAGCCTGGAGACTGGCCAAGCTTGCGCCCTAACCGGTGCGAATGGCTCAGGTAAAACCAGTCTGCTGCGCGCCGTCGCAGGCCTGATAGCGCCCACTGCGGGACGCATTACCTTCGGCGCAACCGAGCCCAGCCAATCCCGCGAGCTTGATCTGCATCTGTTGGGTCATTTGGAGGGTCTGAAATCTGGTCGTACCGGCCGTGAGGAACTCGATTTCTGGACCAGATGGCTTGGTGGAGACACTACGGCCTTGGCGGTAGAGCGGCTGGGCCTTCGGCCATTTCTGGATCTGGAGGTTCGCAGATTGTCGGCAGGCCAACGTCGTCGTCTGGCGCTTGCGCGGCTGATCTCTGCGCCTCGGCCAATTTGGTTGCTCGACGAGCCCTTAAGTCCACTGGATTCAGACTGGCGTCACCGATTTGGTGAGATCATGGCCGACCATCTGCAAACCGGTGGCATCATCCTGGCCGCTGTGCACGATCCCCTGCCCCTCGCGACGGTGACCGTGGAGATTTCGGGGTGAAGCTCGTCAGGGCACTCCTGAAGCGGGAAACATCCTTGGCCTGGGGCCGTGGGGGCGGCGCCCTGGTGGCCCTGGGCTTCTATGCCGGCATCACCACCCTCCTGCCTCTGGCGGTGGGCCCGGAGCCTGCAAGGCTGTCGGCGGTTGCGCCCGGCATCGCGTGGATGGCCCTGGCGCTGGCGTCCTTGCTCAACCTCGACCGGTTATTCGAACGCGACTTCGAAGATGGGGCCCTGGACATTCTATTGACCTCGCCCATGCCGCTGGAGATCACCTGCGCGGTCAAGTGCTTGGGTCAGTGGCTGGCGACCGGGGCACCTCTCGGGTTTGCGGCACCCGTCGCTGCAATTGCGCTGGGTGCAGATCCGACCATGGCGCCGCTGATCTTCGCCTGCGCTATGGTTGGCGGACTTGCCTTTGCCTTCACGGGCGGTATCGGGGCCGCCCTGAGTCTGGGCGCGCGCCGAGGCGGCCTGCTGACAGCAGTGATCGTTCTGCCCCTTTTGATCCCCCCAGTGATCTTCGGTGGCGGCTCCCTGGCCGCCCTAGCCTCGGGACTGTCTTGGGGTGCGGGTTTGATGCTGTTGGGTGCCTATACTGCGGCGGCGGTTGCGCTGGGTCCCGTAGCTATGGCTGCGGCCTGCCGTAACGCCTTGTCTTGATTTTCGCGCAGTCGTCCATGGCGCGCGCTTGCGTTGAATCAAAGACGTGCCGTTCGATCTTGCGCATCGCTGGCGACGGAAAGTCGTTCCCTCAGCGTTCGAGGCTTGGGGAGCCCACAAAGGAAATCAAATGAACCTTCGCACAATTGCCCTTGGTACCACGATCCTGCTGCTCACTTCTGGGTCCGCGTTCGCCCAACCGATGCCGTCGCCGCCGCCCGGTGCGCACGGTGGGGGAATGGCCCGCGAGCGCCCTGACCACGTCGTTATGGCCAAGCGTCACGCCGATCATATGCGCGCCGCCCTGCAACTTACAGCGGCTCAAGAGCCGGCCCTTGCTGCGCTCATCGCCAGTATGAAGCCATCAGCTGAGCATATGGACGGCATGAAGGGTGGCCACGATGGGATGCTCACCACGCCACAGCAACTGGACAAGATGCTGGCCAAGATGGACCACCATCGCGCCGCCATGGTGGATCATATAGCCGCTGTGAAGCGCTTTTACGCGCAACTCACCCCGACCCAGCAAAAAGCCTTTGATGTCATGCATAAGGGCCACGACGGATCCATGAAGGATCACATGGGCGGCATGCATGATCAAATGGGCCACGGCATGGGCCCTGATCACGGTAAGGGAATGGGTCACCCCGGCTAGAGCCCGTTCCCTTCGGACGGAAGCGTCTGAAGGGAGAAACTGGGCTCTAATTCAAAGAAGTAGAGCATGCTTTCGTCCTACTGGCGGTTCCCACCTATCGGACCATGATCTAGTCTGAGGACGGATCGGTTGGCCTCTAGCCATACAGCCAACCGATCTGACCCCATTGCCCAACCGCTCGCTGCGGGCTAATCGGCAAGCATGTTCCTGGCCCCGGCTTTCCTGACCAATCCTGAGCGGTTCATGGCCTTCTCGCGTTGGGCTGCGCCGCTATTGGGGGTCATGGCCGGTGGTCTGGCTTTGGCGGGTCTCTGGTATGGCTTCACTGCCCCGGAGGACTATCAACAGGGCGATACCGTCCGGATCATGTTCATCCATGTGCCCGCCGCCTGGATGAGCATGTTTGTCTATGTCTGCCTCGGCGGTGCCAGCTTTCTGTCTTTGGTATTCAGACATGCCTTGGCCGATGCTGCTGCTCAGGCTGCGGCTCCCTTGGGTGCGACCTTCACGGCCTTGGCGCTGATCACAGGCTCTCTTTGGGGCAGGCCCATGTGGGGCACCTGGTGGGTATGGGATGCCCGCCTGACCAGCGTCTTGGTGTTGTTCCTCTTCTACCTGGCCTACCTCGTCTTGCGCGGGGCCCTGGAGGATGAAGCGAAGTCGGCGCGAGCCGGGGCGATCTTGGCCTTGGTCGGCGCTATCAATCTGCCGGTGGTCCATTGGTCGGTGAATTGGTGGAATAGCCTGCATCAGGGGGCCACAGTGTTCGCCAAAGGCGGGCCCAAACTGACCCCGGAGTACCTCATCCCGCTATTGCTGATGGTCGGGGCCTATATGACCGCCTTCGGGGCGCTCTGGTTAGTGGGCATTCGCGGCCAGGTTTGGCGCCGACGCGCCGAGGCCGCGCTGGCCCGTTTGGCGAGGGCCTAGACGATGCTGGATCTCGACCCCGGAAAATACGGAGAGTTTATCTGGTCGGCCTATGTCCTCAGCCTTGCGGCCTTTATCGCCATGATCTGGTTTGGATTGGCTCGGACGCGATATTGGCGCAAGCAGGCTCAGAGCTTGATCAAGGACCCTGAGGCTTGAACCGCTGGCTGGCCATTGCGCCTCTGGCAGTCCTGGCCGCGTTGGCGCTTTTGTTCTGGCTATTTGCCCTGCGCCACGACCCCCACGTTCAGCCCCAAGCCCTGGTCGGCAAACCGCTGCCTGAACTTACCTTGCCTAGCCTCGACGACGGCCGCGCCGTTAGCTTGCGACAAACCCTCAATGGACCATCCCTGATCAACCTGTTTGCTTCATGGTGCGCGCCCTGCGAGATCGAGGCTCCGGTGCTGATGGCGCTTCAGGCTCAGGGGGTCGGCTTGATTGGCATTGCCTACAAAGACGCTCCCGAAAACACCAAGGCATTCTTGGCGCGGGTAGGTGATCCCTATATCCAGCGACTGGTGGATCGTCAGGGTCGCGGGGGAATCGAGTTGGGCGTCACCGGCGTGCCCGAAACCTATCTGGTCGATGAGAACGGTCTGATCTTGGCTAAGTACGCACGGCCCTTGTCGGAAGCTGACGCCAAAGCGATCATCGAAAAACTGCGGCATTAACCCTATCTTGAATGCGGACCCGCCATGGTCAGATCTGGTTAACCATGTTTAGAGACTTCCGATGGCTGTAACCATTCGCCCCGATATGCCGGTGTCCCAACGCCCCGACGTGCCACGCAACGCGGGGCAGAGGGCGTTCTTCGAGGCTGTCATGGGCAAGTCCGCGAACGTGGAGGCTTCGTCCGCGCCTCTGAATTCAACCGGCCCGATAAACCGCATGCCGACGTCATTGCCCGCCGAACCACCGAGCCGGATCCTTAGGCCGGGATCACTGTTGGATATCCGCGTCTAAGCTGAGGCTTTTCTTGGCCTTCTTTTTCGCAGCCTTTTCGGCCTTGGTCTTCTTTGGCTTGTCGGCCTTTTCTGCTTTGGGAACCGCCGGTGCCGCGCCTTTGGCGACAAGGTCGCTCAGCAAGGCCATAAAGGTCTCGCGCTTGCTGCTCGGGATCAGTTTCAACAATCGTGCATCCGTGGCTGCCATCTTGGGGCGGGCGTCTTCCAGGGCCGCGCGACCCGCATCGGTTAAGCTGACAGCATTGGCGCGTCCGTCGACGGATGACTTCTGACGCTCTAGCAAGCCCTTGCTGATCATTCTTGTGGCCATGTCCGCCAGCGTCGAACGATCAATCCCGGTGATCGTTACCAACTCGGTTTGGGTCAATCCCTCTTTGGCCGACACCGCAGCCAGAACAGCAAACTGACGCTGGGTGATCCCGCTCAGACCAAACTCTAACGCATATAAATCCAGCGCCAATTGCAGGGCACGATGCAACAGATGGCTGGGTGATTTGTTGAGTGTACTCGCACCCTTCGCGCCCGACTTATCCTTAGCCATACCCGTCCTCGCTCATAAGCAGGTGAGGCCCCAACTATAGGGCCAAGGCGTCAGTTTTAAGACAGTCAGTCCGTGGGCTGCGTAAATTTAGACAGCATCACCCTTTGTCGGCGGAATCAGCGCGTGTTTGGTCATCATCGGTGCCTGAGACACAGCAAATATTAAGGTCAGGATCATCAAGCCCGGAAACCGAAAAAACACCCATGTGGTATCGGGCTGAGTCCGCCAGACCATCTCGTTCAGCGTTGCTAAGGCCAAGAAGAATAGTCCATAGCGCAGGGTGAGCGTGCGCCATCCGACCTCGCTCATCGGAAAAGCTTCCCCCAGCAATAACTTCAGAGGCATCTTACCCAGGGCCAATCCACCCAGGAGGACCCCACCAAACAGGGCGTTCATCACGGTCGGCTTCATCTTCAGGAACCGCGCGTCATGGAAAAACAAGGTCAGTCCGCCAAATAGCAGGGCTGCACCCCCGGCGATCAGGGGCAGGGGTGCAATTCGACGTTCAAAGATTAAGCCAACGATCAGCGCTGCCGCCGACCCAGCTACCAAGGCCCAGGTCGCGTTGACCAGGTTCCGACCGCCAGCAAAATAGGCGATGATCCACACGATCAGTCCGCCATAATCCACAAACCCTCGCACCCACTTGTGCGCTTGCGGTGTAAGGGTCATGCGTCCTCCAAACCCACGAGCGACCGAGCAAAGGCCCTTGCATTGAACGGCTGCAGGTCGGCGATGCCTTCGCCAACGCCGATCAGCTTGATTGGGCTGTCCGAAGCTTGCGCCACCGGTACCAACACCCCGCCACGCGCCGTGCCGTCCAGCTTGGTCATCACGATGCCAGACACCCCGATTTGATTGCCGAAGATGTTTTCTTGCGCCAAGGCGTTGCGGCCAACCGTTGCGTCCAGCACCAATAGGGTCTCGTGCGGCGCATCGGGATCAACCTTCTTGATCACCCGGATGACCTTCAGCAGTTCGTCCATCAGGCCCTGCTTATTCTGCAAACGCCCAGCGGTGTCGATCAACACCACATCATGACCCTTGGCCTTGGCCTGTTCGATGGCGTCAAAGGCCAGACCTGCAGCATCGGAATTGGCTGGCCTGCTAATGAAATCGGCCCCAGCCCGCTCGGCCCAGATTTTCAGTTGCTCGACAGCGGCAGCCCGGAAGGTATCACCCGCCACAACCAAGACCTTGGCCCCGCGCGCCGTGAGGTCTGAGGCGATCTTACCCAGTGTCGTGGTTTTGCCCGACCCGTTCACCCCGACGAACAGCACGACATAGGGCCGAGGACCGCTCAAGGGATCAAACACCCCCTGGCGCTCGGTCAGCTCGTCGCCAATGGCCTGAGCCAGAGCTTCCTTGATCTCCAGTTCATCAACGCTCTTACCGAACTTGGCGTCGGAAAAGGCCTTGGTGATCCGGGCGGCCGAATGGGGACCGAGATCCGCCTCGATCAGCATCTCTTCCAGTTCGCCGAGCTTGGCCTCGGTCAGGGGCTGCTTGGTAAAGGTGGCCGCGACCTGCTCGGTCATCGCCTTGGATGAACGCGAGAGGCCGTCAGCCAGCCGCTTGAACCAGCCGGTCTTGGGTTCAGTCATAGGCGGCTTCTAGATCGCCAGCCCCTTCAGGGGAAGACGGCTTAGAGCCCGGCCTCGTTCAACCACTCGACAATCTTCTGCTTGGGCATGGCCCCAACCTTCATGGAGGCCATCTGACCGTCTTTGAACAGCATCATGGTCGGGATACCGCGCACGCCGTAGCGCGAAGGCGTGTTTAGCGACTCCTCGATATTCAGCTTGGCCACAGTGACCTGTTCGCCCATCTCGGCAGCGATCTGCTCCAGAGCCGGCGCAATCTGCTTACAGGGGCCGCACCATTCAGCCCAGAAATCCACCAGCACGGGCTTGGTGGACTGGAGGACGTCTTTTTCGAAGGACTCGTCGGTAACCGCGATGGTGCCCATGATCAGCTCCTTATGACGCCGGGCCCAAGTGGCCGACCTCAGTGTTCAACACCCATATGGGCAGATTGGATCCAGGTATCAACCATTTGCCAACAACGCGGCAAGGGCTTTGGTCATGAGTATTTCTGGGATCGGCATCAGCTTGGGGCCGTCAGTCCAGACCAAAGCCGCCTCGATTTTTCGCCCTGGAAACACCTCTCCCAAGACCGTCCAATAGAGCGCCATCTGCCGCAGATAGGCGGGGTCGGCGTCTTCGATCCGCGCTGGGGCAGGGCGATTGGTCTTGAAGTCGACCACCAAAACCCGGTCGTCGGCCACGACCAGTCGGTCCAGTCGCCCCGAGATCGCCAAGCTCTTGGGCAGGTTCGGGGCGCTGCCCGCTACGGAAATCTCGGCTCGACTTCCTGCGCCAAACACCTGGGCGAATTGAGGATCATTCAACACGCCCAGCGCGGCTTGGGCCATCTCGGTGCGCTGATCGTCGGTGAGATCGGTTTCGCGACCAAGGACTCTCGCCGCCGCGTCGGCTCGGCTTTCGGGCGCAATGTCGGGCAATATCTGCAATAGCCGGTGGATCAAGTCGCCGCGCCGGAAACGCCCCAAGCCTTGAGCCTCCGCGAGCGGGGAAGCCGCTGGGGTTGCCCAAGCCTGTCCCAAGTCCGACGGAGAGGTATATCTCGAGAACGCCTCTACAGCGGCATCCTTGTTGGTCCAAGACGGAGCAGGGGTGGGCGCAACAGCGACCTGTAAGGCTCCCGCAAAACTGGCAGGGTCCTCGCCAAATCTTTGAAATACAAAGTCGCCAGTCTGAACCTGGTGGACCTCGCTGGCGATGGTCTCGTGACCAAAGGCGTCGCGCAAAGCCCCCCACCAGCCCTTCAGGCTCTCAGGCTTGTCACGGGCATTGATCCTTCCGCATAGCACCAGACGGTCCCGCGCTCGCGTGAGCGCCACATAGAGCAGTCGCAGAGCCTCCTCCTCGTCCTTTTGGGCGCGTCGCTCGCGCGCAGCGGTCGAGGCCTCGCAATCGGCCTTCTGACTGCTAGACCACAAAAACCCCCCGGCCCCTGTCGCCAACAGAGGTGAGCCCCGCCCCGTCCGCGACAGGGTGGTTTCCGGCAGGAACACGATAGGCGCTTCCAAACCCTTGGCCCCATGGGCGGTCATGACGCGCACCTCTTCGCGACCAGATTCCAGCTCCCGCTTGACGGTGATGTCCAGAGTGACCAGGGCGGCTGCTAGGCTCTCTAAGTCTTCAACCCCACGGCCCTCTGCGGCCAACACCTGGGAGAGAAATTCATCTAAGGCATCTTCGGCCTCGCTCCCCAGACGACCCAACAGCCGCGCCCGCTGGGTGCGGCCTGTACGGTCGCGCTCACCCAGCACTCGAGCATAGAATTCAAAGGGTCTCCGTCCCGCCGCTAGGTCCCGCGCCGCTGTCAGGGTCGCGAAAGCCGACCGCCATTCTTCGGCCTCCGCCTGGTGCGCTGCCAGTCGGTCCCACAGGTTCTGCGTACCTCGGCCGTGTGCCAGTCGGTAGAGGCTGTCATCGTCGATGTCGCAAAACGGGCTGCGTAACAGCGCCGCCAAGGTCAGCTCATCGCGGGGGAACAGGACGAACCGCGCAAGAGCCAACAGGTCGTCGAACAGGATGTGTTCGCTCAACGCCAACCGGTCGGCTCCCGCCACCGGAATTTGTCGCCGCTTCAGGGCCCGCAATATCTCTTCGAACAAAGCCTTGCGGCGCCGCACCAGGATCAGCACGTCTCCGGGCTTTGCCGCGCGCCAGACCTTTTTCTCCTTGTCAAACACCCCGTCGCCGCGTTTCAACAGCGCCTCGATCTCGCCTGCAATCTGTTCGGCCAGACGCCGATTGGCAGAGTGCTCCGTCGCCTGATCCAGAGGCGCGTCCCAGGCCTCGCGCTCATCGCCCTTGATCTCTACCTCCAACGGCCACAGATCGACGCAGCCTCGGGCATCGGTCCTCACCGCCTCGTGGATAATGGGTTCGGCGGGCTCGTCCTGCGGACGTCGGGGCAAAAGACCGGCGGTCAAGGTCTCCGGGGCAAAGGTTGCGTCCACAAACCGCAGTATTTCGGGAGTCGAGCGCCAAGAGGCCAGCAGATCGACGCGCTCAAATTCAAAGCCCGCGCCCCGCGCCCGGTCGCGGTGGAAATGAAACTCCTGGATCAGGATTTCCGGGGCCGCACCTTGGAAGGAATAGATCGACTGCTTCTCGTCGCCCACCACAAACATGTTGCGGTCCGGCGCCCCATCTCTGGTTGGCAGTCCGGCCCCTGAGAAGAACTCGGCCGACAGCGCCCGCACAATCTCCCACTGCTCTGGGGCGGTATCTTGCGCCTCGTCCACCAGCATGTGGGCAATGCCGCCGTCCATCTTGTAGAGCACCCAGGCCGCAGCTGGGGCGTGGGCGGTCAGGGTTCGGGTCTTCTCGATCAGGTCGGCGAAATCCAACCCGCCGCTCATCTCCTTTTCGAGGCGATAGGCGGTCAGATAAGCGTCGGCCAAGACGAGGGCATTAATGGTGTCAACAGCCACATTGGCCGCCCGCCGCGCCCGGCGCAGGTCTTCCAACCGGTCCTGCTCGTTCAGCATGGCCATCCGCAGGCCCTCATGGGCCTTCAAGCCGCTGGTCTTGGCCAACCAGGTCGCTGGCGTGCCTTCGCCGCCTTCCGTGAACAGAGCCGCCAAGCCGATATCTAGACTAGGCGAAGCCATGGCGGCTCGCAGCTTGGTAGCATTGGCTTGGTCGGTCTTAGTGCCTTGGTCCAGAGCCGCCGCGCACGCCGCCCAGGTCCGAGGATCAAAGCCCGCGACTGCCTCGTTTTCCAGAGCCTGCAAATCGATTGCTTCGTCGGTCTCGCAACAGACATCCCACACATCGGCAACGGCCCCGTTCAACCCGCCATGGCGCGCCAGATAAGCCGTCAACCTACCCCGTTGGGCGTCGAAACTGCCGAACATCGAATGGAAACTCTGGAAGTCTAACGCCACCGAGAACCGCGCATAGGCCTCCGCGACCACGCCCTCGCCCTTGAGCGCATGACGCGCCACAGTCCGGCGCGCCGACGCGGCGACAGCTGCTGCCGCTGTGTCATCCATGACCTTGAAGCCAGGGGAAACCCCGGCCTCCAGCGGGAACCGCCGCAACAGTTTCTCGCAGAAGGCGTGGATGGTTTGGATTTTTAGGCCGCCGGGCGTCTCCAGGGCGCGAGCAAAGAGGGCGCGTGCTAGCGACAGGTCAGTGGCGTCAAAAACCGCAGGCACCTTGCCTTCCAGCTTCGAGAGCTCAAGGCGCAATTGATCATCGTCAGATACCGACCATTCGCCCAACAGCTCAAACAGTCGGCGCTGCATCTCCGCCGCAGCGGCCTTGGTGTAGGTGACGCAAAGAATGGTCTCCGGCTTGGCCCCAGCCAGCAACAGCCGCGCCACCCGGTCGATCAGGGTCTTGGTCTTCCCCGACCCGGCATTGGCCGTGACAAACGCCGAGAGCTTGGGATCGGCGGCAATGCGCTGTGGGTCGGGCACGGCGCTCATTCCTCGCCCTCCTCGCCGCTAGTCGACCACTCGAACACCCGCGCCAGATGGTCATAGTCGCTCATATACATGTGCACGAACTGCGGTGCGCTGCGTGAGAGATAGGGCTGATCGGCCTGATCAAACCGTCCCATCAGCATTGCCAGTCCGTCCAAGGCTTTCGAGGCAGCCGCCGCGCTTTCATCGCCGGCGGTGGCGCGGGTTTCGACCTTCCCCGCTGGTTTGCGACCAGTGACAGTCAGATAGGTCAGATCTCCCGGTTCTGGTCGACCCAGGCCGGGAAACCCGCCCCCGGCCAAGATCGCTGCCGTCAGGGTCAGCTGGGGTGAGAACCCAGAACGAACCATCTTGGCCGAGGGGGCTTGCCCAGTCTTGTAGTCCAGAATGTGACCAAACCCTGCTGGATCAAGCTCAATCCGGTCGGCCTTGGCGGTTACGGTGAACGGGCCGCTTGGCAAGCTCAGACTAAGCTCACCGGCGGCCTCGACGACAATCTTGCGACCATCTGCGCGGCGTTCCCGTTCCAAGGCCGCCACCCACTCTGCGGCTTCTCGGGCCAGAGCGCTCTCCCTTGCCATGGCCTCATGGGGCATACCCTCGGCTTCCAGTGCGGCCAGGTAATAACCCTCAAACAACGCCGCCGCATCGTCCGGCACCGGTCCCGGATGGTTGATCACAAAGACTTCGAAGGCGCGGTGGATCGCTGTGCCGCGCGCCCGCGCATCAATGGCCTGGTCCGGCCGGTCCAGGGGATACAGCCGCAAGATGTCCCGCGCCCACACCGCATAGGGATCGCGCGTCAACGCCTCAATCCTCGTCACAGCCATCTGGCGCGGCCGGTCGGCCAGGGGCGGTGTTGGAGCTGGTCGTTTGGCTGGGCGGTAATCCCCAGCGACATCCAGATTGCGCGCCCAGGCCAAAACCTCGGGTCTGTCAGGCAAGGTAACCCCAGCCCCACGTGCCAAGGTCTCTAGCCGCCACAGCCAGCGTGACTTCACGGCGGGTGCCCCATCGCGACGTTCGGAGTGCAGCAGGAAAACCTCGGGCGCGCAGGCGGCTTGGGCGAAGTCGTGCGCCGCCAAACCAATCCGGCGCTCTGGCGGCGGCAGTCCCAAAGCTTTGCGCATCGGTCGCGAAAGGAAGGGATCAATCGGTGCCCCCTGCGGCCAAACCCCTTCCTCGAGTCCAGCGACGATCAATCGGTCAGCTCGCGTCAGACGCGCTTCGATCGCGCCCAGGATCCGCAGGCGCGGATGGGTCGCCCCGCCGGTCCGCACGCTTTCTCCGGCAATCAGTCGCTGCAACAGATCAGCGAAACCCCGCGCGGTGGCGGCGGGTAATCCCTCTGACTCGTCAATCAACCCCGCCAGCAGGCGTGACAATGCCTCGCCCCCAGGGCCCGACCACAAGTCAGGGGCGTTCGCCAAAAGCTCCATGCTCTCAGTCAATCCGCGCGCCGCTAGGCTGGGCGAGTCACCCGACCCATAAATTGCCGGACCCAGCGCCGCCCGGTAGTGGGCGAGCAGTTCCAAGGCCTCCGCCCGACCCTCCAGCCGCGCCTCCAGCCCGGCCCAGTCGCTGCGTCGCGATCCGCGTAGGCCCTCTCGTTCGAGAACCTCCCGCGCGGCTAACAGCGCCGTGGGCTCCAAACCCAGCCGCGTGAGGGAGTGTTTCAGGATCGCCAGCATCACCACCGGGTCTAGAGGGTCGATCACCGCCTTGGCCACCAAGTTTGCCAGCACAGCGCAAGGACATCCCGCCAAAGCCACGCCAGCCGAGCTATCAGCAATCACCCCCCAACGGGCCAGTTTGGTCGCCACCCGCCGCGCGAGCCCTTGGTCGGGGGCCACCAGAGCCGCTGTCCGGCCCGGAACCTCCAGAGCCTCGCGCAGCAACAGCGCCGCTACAGTGGCGGTCTCATCCTCCGCCCGGGTGGTCAAAACCGACAGGCCGTTCAAGCCGGCCGCGATCGCATCCAAGCCTTCCTTCGCTCCTTCGCCCCGCAGGCTCTCAATGGCCTTCAGCCAGTCGGCCGTGGCTGCAGCGGGACGGAGGGCCTCATTGATGACCCGCCGCCGCCAACGACCCTCTGAGGCCAGATGCTTGGAAGCGGGCCAGATCTCCACCGCATCACGCGCCATCCCCGCTCGGGTCAGCAGACGCTTCATCGCGCCTTGCGGATGCTGTTCCTCCACCTCGTCCCAGGCGGCGTCGGCCAAATCATAGTCCAGCCCCGGCAACACCACCGCCCCCTGCGGTGCGCGGGCGATCACGGCCAAGAGGTCTGCGGTTGCTGGTGCCGTGCCGGTCGAGCCTGCCGCGATCAATACACCCTGCGGCGGGTCGGCGTCCCATTGGGCCGCCAGGGCGCGCAATAGCGCCACCCGCCGCGCGCTCACGTCCACAAGGCCCAGCTCCGCTAGCCGCTTGGGCCAGGCTGCCAGGGCCATTTCCAGAAACTCGCGCGATACATGCCAATGCTCGGCTAGCTCCGCACTGACCAGGTCGGCTAAGCCGCCGACCGCCGTAACCTCTTCGATCTGCAGGCTGTCTAGGAAAGACCCCAGAGCATCACCCAGCTCCAGCGCGGCGGGCGCATCCAGTTCTCGACGCAGTTTGTCCTGATGGGTGACCACCAGGGAAACCAGCTCGAACCGCCGCCGCAACGGCGATATCGCTGCGGGCAGGTCCACCGCCAGATCGCCCGGCTCGAAGGGGGCCTCACCCTCGTCCAAATCACCAAGCGGCCTAATCTGCGGCGGCAAAATCGCCCGCCCACCGCTCGCCCCTACAAAGGCGTCGATCAGCGCCCGTGCGCCCCGCCGAGTGGGCGTTAGAATCAGCGCTTGGGACAGGGCCTCGGGCCCCAATGGCGAGAGAGCGTCAAACAACCCCTGTGCCAGGTCCGCGACAAAGGGTCGGTGGGCCGGGATATTGAACCAGCGCGGCGCGGAGCCGGTGAACAGGTCTGGCTTGGTCACGTCAGCCTCGCCTCAGCCGCCTCTCGCGCGGCTGGGTCCCCGACATGCATCCAATAAGCGTCCATCACAACGCCGAATATGCGCCCTGCCTTTTGCAGGCGCCACCAGATTGGCAGGACGGAAAACGCGGCCATCGGTTCATCTGCCATCAGGTTCGGTTTCATGATCTGAAAACCGACATTGGCCAGCGGTGCAGGATTGGCGTCATCCGCCGAATGGGTGATCCTCCCATCCTCATCCATGAAGAACCCGCGCGGTCCTTCAAATCCGATGCCCTGGCCCTTGGGCACCAGTAGCACCAACAGATCCATCTTCGCCGGGTCCCAGGCCGCTTTCATCTGCTCCAGGGGTTCCAGAGTTCCACCGTCCCAGAGTGAGTCAATATTGGCTACAAAGAACGGGTCCGGGCCCAGCAAGGGCAGGGCGTTCTTGATTCCCCCACCGCTGTCCAACAGGGCCGCCCGCTCATCGACGATCACCACTCTCGGATGGCTTCGTCCAGCAAGATGCGTCTCCATCTGGTCGGCGAAATGATGCACATTGACCACGGCGGTCTCGACCCCAGCATCGGCCAGCCGGTCCAAGATCTGATCAATCAGCGCCTTGCCGTTCACCGTGACCAGGGCCTTGGGCAAATGGTCGGTCAGAGGCCGCATCCGCGACCCAACCCCGGCGGCCAACACCATGGCGGTTTTGGGACCGGCGATCACGCCCGCATCTCGGACGGCACATGACGATCAAACCAGCTCCTCAGATCACCCATCGACGGGTCAGCTAAATTGCGCTCAAGGTAACGCCAGGTCCGGGGCATGAAGGCGCGGTATTGCGGGCGCCCCAGTAGGGTCTGACGGGCAAACACCCGGCCCAAAATACGCGCGGCGTTGGACGCCGCCAGCGCGCGATAGTCCGCCAAGAAAACACCTCGATCCACGGCAGGGCTGGCGTCGAGATATCGTCCCAACATCGCGGCTTCCAGCTCCGGGGAAACATCACGCCGGGCGTCCTGCAACAGATGCGTCAGGTCCCAGGCCCTGTGGGCTCGCAGCGCGTCCTGGAAATCCAACAGCCCAACCCGCGCAATGCCCTGCCGTCCCGGCAACCAAAGCAGATTCTGCGCGTGATAGTCGCGGTGCGTGAATACGCTGGCACCGGCTTCGCCGGCCGCCCAGACCGGGGCCCATAAGGCATCCCACTCCGCCACGGTCGCCGCGTCAAAGGCAGCCATGCCCATGAGTTTGGGCCACCATTCCAGGAAGGTGTCAGTGGCGACCTTCAGGGCCAGGGTGTCATAGGTCAGCAACGGCCAGCGCACCCCTTGGGCTTCCAGCACGTTGGGCGGCGCTTCAGCATGCAGCCTGATCTGCACATCGACAGCGGCTTCATAGAGGGGCAACTCGGGCTCACCGTCTGCCACCATGGTCGCGAACAGCCCGTCGCCCAGGTCTTCGATCACCGCTAGCCCGGCCTCGATGTCATAGGCGTCGATCCGGGGTGCCGATAAGCCGCGTGTTCGCAAATAGTCTGCTGTGGTGACAAACGCGGCCACCGATCCTGCGGCCAATCGTGCCGCAGCATTGTAGCCCAACGCCACCCGCTGGGCCGGGCTCGCATCCGGCGGGCAGACCACGCTTTCCAGAACTGCGGGTTGATCCATGAACACCCGGCGCGTGCCATCGGGCAGGGTCAAGCGTTCATAACTGCGCGTCGAGGCATCTCCGGCCAGCAGCTCTCGCTTGGCCTTGCCCAGACCATGTGCGCTCAGAAACGCAACCTTCTGCCCCTCACGCTCCAAGCTCACGTCCTTCCCAAGCTCCATGCCCCACGAGAGTCGCCCGGCGACCGTCACCCACCATCTCAATGGCCACATCCAGCCGATCAACGGGCAAGCGACCCTCCAACCGTTCGGGCCATTCGATCAAGGCCGCGCCGTCCTCCAACGCCTCATCTAGACCGATTTCATAAGCCTCGTCAGGGTCGCTCAGTCGGTAGAGGTCGAAGTGCGCTACTGTCAGACGCTTCCCGTCATAGGTCTGCACCAGGGTAAAAGTCGGGCTCGGCACCTCTTCGTTGGGCGTCGTCAGGGCGCGGATCAGGGCGCGTGCCAGGGTCGATTTTCCCGCGCCCAACGGCCCGGTCAGACAAATGGCCTCGCCGACCTGCAACACCTTTGACAATGCCCGACCCAACCGGTCCGTCGCCGCCTCATCGGCCAAGTCCACAACCTGTCTCATGCAAACGCCCGATCTGGATCTCTTGGCAGCACATGCTCCACATAAACCTGTAGCGCCTGCGTTGCCTCCACGGCGTCGCCGTCCAGTGCGCCGGGATCAATCACCGGACCCACCACAATCTCAAACGCCCGCCCGCGCTTGTTCAGCAACTCATGGAACAGCGTGATGTCGCGCAGTTCATTGGAAATGTGGTGGAAAAAGTGGAACAGGGTCGACCATGGTCCCTTGATATGTAGCGGCACAATCGGTGCCCCATACTTCCGCGCCAGCGATGTCGCACTCGACATCCAGGGTGATTCCCTCAGTTTCCCGTCCCATCCCTGCCGCGCCAGTCGCCCAGCCGGGAAGATCATCAGGGGCCGCTCCGCCTCCATCACGTCGCGTGTCATGGTCAGTGTCAGCCGCGTCCGATCCCGCGTGCGCTTGTCCTCCAGCCATTCCACCGGGATCAGCATATCGCCAAGCCCCGGCGACACCCGGTGTGCATCGGCATTGGCATAGAAACAGATGTCGGACCGCACGGTCTTCATGGCGTCATAGACCGCCACCCCGTCGGCAATCCCGGTGGGATGATTGGCAATCAGCACCAACCGCCCGGTCTTCGGCACGCGCTCCAACCCCCGCACGCTCACCCGCACAGCCAAGAGCGCCGACATATAGTCCAGCGCCGCTTGGCCCGACAACGGCGCAATGGCATCAGCCATCCGCCGCGCCTTGCCATAGTCGAGCAAACCATAGAGCAATGGCCGCGCCACCGGCCAAACAAGGCTCCGCGCAAGCTTCGGTGCCCGCTCAACGATCAGCGTATCGACAATATGATCATGATAGCCCGGCGCAGCCATGCTGCGCAGGATGCCCTTGCAACGGGAGCCGGGGCAAGGCCTCCGTGCTTCCCGCCACATAGTGGGGTGAAGATACAAAACCGCTTCGCACTTTCCCCCATCCCGCTCTAGAACCCTGCCATGCGCGACATCACACACTTCATCGACGGTGCGGCCGTCTCCGGGACATCGGGCCGCTATGGCGAGGTCTATGATCCCAATACCGGTCTAGTCCAGGCGCGTGTCGCCCTTGCCACAACTACCGAACTGGACCTCGCCGTTCAGGCGGCACTGCGTGCCCAACCTGCCTGGGCCGCGACAAATCCTCAGCGCCGGGCGCGGGTGATGTTTGAGTTCAAGCGGCTGGTCGAGAG
>JANPNB010000468.1:0-3381 GCA_031427275.1 Alphaproteobacteria bacterium
CACCTGCGCAACGCAAACTGCCTTTGCGCCTACGCGGCGTGCGGAGCGAGGACTCCAGCCAGATCGTTGAGCGCCAAATCGAGCTGCTCGACGTCCCTGGCCCGTGCCCGCACCACTTCGAAGTTCGCCGGATCCGACAGCACCTTCATCACCAGCTTGTGGTTGAGCGCGTGGCCGCTCTTGTGGACGGTGAGGTGACCGACAACCGGCCGGCCCATCAACGCCACATCGCCCAACGCGTCGAGCAGCTTGTGCCGCACGAACTCGTCCGGCGCCTGCAGGCCATCAGCGTTGAGAACGCGATCGCCCTCGATGACCACCGTGTTGTCCATCGATGCGCCGAGGCCCTTGCCCATCGCGTGCAGCTGCTCGGCCTGATGCGCAAATCCGAACGTACGCGCCCACGCAATGTCACGCGCGAAAGCGCCGGGCGTCATGGTGAAGGTGATGTCCTGCCGTCCGATCGCCCGCGTCGGGAAGTCGATCGCGATCTTCATCGTGAAGCCTATGCCGGGCGACAGCCGCGCCAGCTTGACGCCATGGCGCACTTCAACCGGCTTCAGGATCTTCAGCACACGCTTCGGCGCCGCCTGCGCCTTCACGCCCGCCTGCTCCAGCATCGCCACGAACGGCCTCGACGAACCGTCAAGAATGGGCAGCTCCGGCCCATCAAGTTCGGCAATAATGTTGTCGACGCCGAGCCCCGCGCACGCGGCCAGGAAATGCTCGACCGTCGCCACCGAGACGCCAGCCTCATTGCTCATGTTGGTGCCGAGGTCAGTCGTGGTGACTTTCGTGACCAGCGCTGGAATCTCTGCCGCGCGATCGGTGATATCGTTGCGAACGAATACCACGCCAACGCCCTCGCCCGCCGGGCGCACGGTCAGCATCGCCGGCTTGCCGGAATGGACGCCGACGCCGGAAACCGTGGCAGGTTTTGCGATGGTGGACTGATGGCTCATTGCCCGTCAGCTACGTCCCTCCGGCCCGTAGGGCAAGACAAGCCCTGTTGCCGGTTGTTGCTTCCCTTTGGAACCTGCTAGTGCGGCGCGATGGAATTGCCCCTCCCCCTCAGACAGGCCGTCGACAGCGCCCTCGCGGGCGTCGCCCTGTCCGATCTCACCGCCTCGGCCAAAGCATTGTCTCAGCGCTATCGCGAGGAAGTGCGCGACGGCCGCCTTCACCTGTCAGATGCCAAATTCGCCCTCGCCTACATCGCAACACGCATGCCGGCGACCTATGCCGCGATCCATGCCAGCCTTGTGACGCTTGCGGACCAGCAGCCCGGCTTCGCCCCCCGATCCCTGCTCGACATCGGCGCCGGGCCCGGCACCGTCATGTGGGCGGCCTCCGCGGTGTGGCCCGCGATGGAGGCAGCGACCCTCATCGAAACCAGCCCCGCCATCCGTGCGCTGGGCGAGAAGCTTGCGGCGCCGAGCACAATCGCCCGCGTCGCGTGGCGCGACGGCGACCTGCGCAACGGTCTCACCGACGAACAGCACGATCTGGTGACGCTCGCCTATGTGCTCGACGAGCTGGCCCCGAAGGATCGCGACGCGCTGGTCGACAAGCTATGGTCGCTCACCCGGAACGTCCTGCTGATCGTCGAGCCGGGCACAACCGCAGGCTGGCAGCGCATCCTTGCCGCCCGCGCCCAGCTCATCGCGGAAGGGGCGCATATTCTCGCGCCGTGCGCTCACGCGCGGGCCTGCCCGATCACGCAGCCCGACTGGTGCCACTTCTCGGCGCGTGTGGCGCGCTCGCGCATCCACCGCCTCGCCAAGGAAGCAGAAGTCCCCTGGGAGGACGAGAAGTTCATCTACCTCGCCGCCGCACGCGCACCCGCAATCGCGCATCCGTCGCGCGTGCTCGCACCGCCGGAATCCGCCGCGGGCCGTGTGACGCTGAAGCTGTGCAAACCGGACGGATCAGCGACACACCGCCTCGTCACGCGCCGCGAGGGCGACGTGTTCAAGCAGGCCCGCAGGCGCGACTGGGGTGATGTGTTCGAGGGCTAGGAATTACCCGAGCGGCGCAGGAAAGCCGGGATTTCGAGATCGTCATCGAAGCTGTCGTCGTGCGCCGGCGCAGGGCGCGCGACGGGCGGCGCCTGTTCGTCGGCGGGCTTGGCCTTCCAGCCGAACAGCGAGGCAAACGACCGATCCTTCGGCGTCTCGGCGACCGGCTGGTGAGCAGGCTCGTACTGAGGCTCCACATCGAAGGCGTCGAGCGATTCTTCCGGCTCCGGTTGCGGCATCGGGCGCGACCGGATCACAGGCGCGGCCGGGCGGTATTCGGACGGCGGCGGCATGGTCGGCGACGACTGCTGCATAACGGGGGCCTGCGGCGCGGTTATGATCGTCTTCTGCGGCGGCGGCATGAAAGCCGAGGGCTGGGCCACGATGCCGAGTTCGGCAGCCGGCGACGGCGTGTTGAAAATCGCCGTGTTGAGACCCGCCTGCAATTCGCGCACGGGCTGCGGCGCTGCGCGCACGACACCTTGCTGGAAACCTGCGGCAACAACCGACACGCGGATCTTGCCGTTCATCTTCTCGTCGAACGTCGAGCCGAGGATGATGTGCGCATCGATATCGACTTCGCGGCGCACTTCGTTGGCGGCCTCGTCGACTTCGAACAGCGTCATGTCATAACCGCCCGTGATGTTGATGAGCACGCCCTTGGCGCCCTTCATCGACACGTCGTCCAGCAGCGGGTTGGCGATCGCGGCCTGCGCCGCTTTCAGCGCACGGCCTTCGCCTTCGCCTTCGCCCTCGCCCATCATTGCCGAGCCCATGCCCGCCATCACGGTGCGCACGTCGGCGAAGTCGAGGTTGATGAGACCGGGCATGACCATCAGGTCGGTGATGCCGCGAACGCCCGAATAGAGCACCTTGTCCGCCATCGAGAACGCGGCGGCGAAGGTTGTGTCCTTGTTCGCGACACGGAACAGGTTCTGGTTCGGAATGATCAACAGCGTGTCGACCTCGGAACGGAGATCGACAATGCCCTTCTCCGCCACCTGCATGCGGCGCTTGCCCTCGAAGTCGAACGGCTTGGTGACGACGCCTACGGTGAGGACTTTTTGTTCTTTCGCGATGCGCGCGATGATCGGGGCAGCGCCGGTGCCGGTGCCGCCGCCCATGCCGGCCGCGATGAAGCACATGTGTGCGCCGTGGAGGATGCGCTTGATCTCTTCGGCGGATTCCTTGGCGGCTTCGGCGCCCACGTCGGGGTTCGCGCCGGCGCCCAGGCCGGAGGTCTTGCCGATGCCGAGCTGGATGTGGGTCGGCGCCTTGGAAAGGGTCAGCGCCTGCGCATCCGTGTTGGCGACGACGAACTCGACGCCCTCGAGTTTGGCATCGATCATGTTGTTGACGGCGT
>JANPNB010000469.1:0-1551 GCA_031427275.1 Alphaproteobacteria bacterium
TGATGTGCACAGCCTGACCGGCGGCAAGGTGGTGACCGCCTATGGCCAGACCGAGTTGACCCACGACCTGATGAATGCGCGTACCGCAGCGGGGTTGCCCACCATCTATGAAGCCGCCAACGTGCGTATTCACGACTTTGATGGCAGCAAGCCCCGGGTCACCTACCAAAAAAATGGCCAAACCGTCGAGCTTGACTGCGATTTCATCGCCGGTTGCGATGGCTTTCATGGCGTGTGCCGAGCCAGCGTGCCCGAAGGTTCGATCACCGAGTACGAGAAGGTCTATCCGTTTGGCTGGCTGGGTGTACTGGCCGATGTACCACCCGTTTCGCCGCACGCCATCGTCTATGGCAACAGCGAGCGCGGGTTCTCGCTGTGTTCCATGCGCAGCCTGACGCGCAGCCGCTATTACGTGCAATGCCCGCTGGACGACAAGGTCGACGCCTGGAGCGACCAGCGCTTCTGGGACGAGCTCAGGCGTCGGCTGGACCCCTCTTTGGCCGATGCCATCATCACCGGCCCCAGTTTGGAGAAAAGCATCGCCCCATTGCGCAGCTTTGTGGCGGAGCCCATGCGATATGGACGTCTTTTCCTGGCCGGGGACGCCGCTCATATCGTGCCACCTACGGGCGCGAAGGGGCTCAATCTGGCGGCCAGTGATGTCAAATATCTCTCCCGTGCCCTGATCGATTTCTACTGCGACAAAAGCGAGGCCGGAATCGACACCTATTCGCAGCGCGCCCTGGCCCGCATCTGGAAGGCCGAGCGCTTCTCATGGTGGTTAACGTCGTTGATGCACCGCTTTGTGGACTCGGACGCAATGGGTCAAAAGCTGCAGGAAGCCGAGTTGGATTATCTGGTGAACTCGACCGCGGCCTCCACCACCCTGGCCGAAAACTACGTGGGCCTGCCTATGGACTTCGGCACCTGACTTGCCCAAACGACAAAGTCGGGCTACCAGTCGCAGAAACAGGGCATCGGCGGCAAAATATCAGGTAAATTAGGGCTATAGTCCCCGCCAATTGGGCGAAGATAGCTACATAATTCATAGCAAAAACGCAACCTATGACCTCCTGTATTACCTCCTCTATTCCTAGCCCAACCCCGAGGTTCCCCTCGCGAAAACCCGCTGCACCCCGCCCGCTCAAAGGCGTGCGCATCCTGAGCCTGGCGCTCAATCTGCCGGGCCCGGCGGCGCTGATGCGCTGTCGGTACATGGGAGCCACCTGCCTCAAGCTGGAGCCCCCGGCCCCCAAGGGCATGCCGCCCGGTACACCGGGTGACCCGATGGGCCTGTACAACCCAAGCGCCTATGCGCAAATGCACGAAGGTGTGAAAGTGATGCGCGCCGACCTCAAGACCGAGGCAGGGCAGGCTGCACTGCACAAGCTCAAGTCATGAGGTTGCCATGACCACAATCCTCGCCCCCCGTATCCACGACCTCGGCGGTTTCACCGTCGGTCGCGCCCTGCCGCACGCGCAACGCCGCAATGTCGGGCCGTTCGTCTTCTTCGACCATATCGGGCCGGCGGTGATCGCCGCCGAACAGCC
>JANPNB010000470.1:0-2155 GCA_031427275.1 Alphaproteobacteria bacterium
GCCACACCGCGCAGAAATCGGCTCTCGATCTCATCGACTTGCTTGGGCTTCACACCGATATAATCGGCGGCTTCATCGACGCTGATTTGACGCCGCCCATATCGGGAGAATACCTCACTCATCAAGCGTTCGCTGAGATAAGCGCCCTTTGTGAGATAGAAGCTTCCGCCCGAGCTCTCCTTTCCCCCGACCTGACCGTCCCACTCAAGCTTGCGTTCCTCGTAGAACGCTTGGCTGATCCGGTCAGCATCGCGAAACCGGCGGAGAATGACCTCCCGGCTAACACGATAGCGTTCCGCCAAGGCGACGAAGCGCTCCTGCGGAATTCCCTCTACGACTCTGGGAAGACCCGCGACTTGGGCCTCGAAGTCTTGAGCGGGAACTAGAACCTCAGCCGCAATCCGATTGCAGAAGCGCTCGATCGCTTGCTCGTGCGGCGGTAGCCGTTGCAACGGTGCATCGTCGAAGGTGCTAATCGCAGTGCGACGCATCAGAATATGAGCTACCTCGTGGAGTAGGCTGAAGACCTGTCGGGTCTTCGTGGTACTGTTGTTGATCATCACCACCGGCAACTCGGGGTGTTCAAGGCAGAATCCTGAAATCTCCCTCTGCTTGAAGGTGTCCTTGAACACAAAGACGCCTCCGGCCTCAATAGCTTTGCGCCAGCGCTTCAGCGCCTCATCGCCGTCGCCGCTACCCCATTCGATAGCCCCAGGCGAGGGAACGCCAAGTGCGGCGCGAACAGCCGCAGCCTGTGGCGCTATGGGCATCGAAGCGTCGAGACGCGCGCGTTCCCAAAGCGGGTCTGCGACTGGCGACCGGTTGTCAAACAGCTCCACCAAAGACGCCTGGAAGTCCCGCGCGCGTCGTATCAGGAACACGGTCTCGCGGTTGAGGTGGCGAAGGTCAGCGTCCGGCAGTGCGCGGAACTCGGCTTCCGCCTTAGGCTCTGCGGGGGGCGAGGGTAGGAAGAAGATCGCCAGCGGCCTTCGATAGAGCTCGTAGGAGAGTCTCTCCAACTGAGCATAGGACGGCGCGCCTGCACCAGTTTCCCAGGCGGCAATATCCTCGACCTGTTTCTTTAGGCGACCGGCTACGTCTTCGAGGGACAGATGCGCAGACTCGCGAGCCCACTTTAGGAGTGCGGGCTGAACACCGACCAATGGAACCGTTTTTCCCACTCCTGGGCACTCTCTTCTAATCTGGCGCGGAACCCTAACTCGCGCTGTCTTTCAGGTCCACTGGCACCGAAGATGCTTGGCCGACGTGCAGGGTGCCGCTGAGGGTCTCCTGGGTCAGTTGTCGCGCTTGGCGTAGTTCGGCAAGGGACACGTCAGCACGAATGGCCGCGACCTTGCGGGCGACGGCCTCGGTTTGAGCCGACGTCATCCCGGCGCGGAGTGTCTCGAAGCTGTTGCGTCCGCTCATAGCAGGCCTTCTTTCTTCAGTGGCTCAAGTCGGTAAACTACAACCCCAGCCGCGTCGCCACTTCTTCCCCAATAGCCAGCGAACTGGTCAGGCCGGGGCTCTCGATGCCGAACAGGGTGACCAGGCCTTCGAGGCTGTGGGCGGCCGGGCCGTCGAGGCGGAAGTCGGGTTGGGGCTCGCCGGGGCCGTGCAGCTTGGGACGGATACCGGCATAGTCCGGGTGCAGACTATCGTCCTTAAGATTTGGCCAGAACTTGCGGATATAGCGGTAAAATTCATCCGCCCGCTGAGGATCTACGCTGTAGTCTAGCGTGTCGACGTAGGCGAGGTCTGGTCCGAACACCGCCTGCCCCCCCAAGTCGCGGCGATAGTGGGTGCCGAGCGCGCCGGGGATCGGCGGCGGGTAAATCAACCGCGCGAAGGGGGCCTTACCCGTCAGTCGGAAATAGACGCCCTTGCCGTAGTGCAGCGGTGGAATTGTCGCGGTCGGGAACCCATCGATGGTGGCCGCCACGGCCTGGGCCGAGAGGCCCGGCGCAGTGACCAGATAGCGACAGGTGAGCGTGGTGGGGTCGGCTCCCCCGGCCCGCACCGACCAGCCGCCGGCGGCTGCGATGGGGCTGGCACCCTCGAAGGGGGTGGAGGTGACCACCGCGCCGCCCGCCGCCTCGATTTCACCCTGCAGGGCCAACATGTAGCCGTGGCTGTCGAACACACCACTTTGCGC
>JANPNB010000471.1:0-5509 GCA_031427275.1 Alphaproteobacteria bacterium
GCGCAGCGTAAGGTCATGGCTTGCCCAGACCCCGATCAAGGGCATAGTGAGACTAAGGCTGCGACGACGGTCACCTAGGGAGCGTTCTATGAAGATTACCAAGCTTGCCATAATCATGGCATTGAGCGGCCTGCTCGCAGCCTGCGGCCAAGGCGGAAGCGGCGGCAAGGTTGGCAATGTCGACGGCGCACGGATCACTGCGGCGAACGGAAATGGCGACTGGCTCTCGGTCGGCCGGACCTATGACGAGCAACGTTTCAGCCCGCTCACCAAGGTCGACACCAAGAGCATCGGCCAGCTCGGGCTGGCCTGGTATCATGAGTTCGACACTGATCGGGGCCAGGAAGCCACGCCGGTCATCGTCGATGGGGTGATGTACACCACCACCGCCTGGTCCAAGGTCTTTGCCTTCGACGCCAAGACCGGGGCGGAGAAATGGTCCTACGACCCCAAGGTCGATGGCTCAAAAGGCTATGACGCCTGCTGTGACGTGGTCAATCGCGGGGTCGCGGTCTGGAAGGGCAAGGTCTATTTCGGCACCCTTGATGGCCGACTGATCGCCCTGGATGCCGCCACCGGCAAGCCGGCTTGGTCGACCCAGACCACCGACAATTCTCAGCCCTACACCATCACCGGCGCGCCGCGGATCATCAAAGACAAAGTGATGATCGGCAATGGCGGCGCAGAATACGGCGTGCGCGGCTATCTCTCGGCCTATGACGCGGCCACCGGAAAGATGGTCTGGCGCTTCTACACCACCCCCAACAAGGCCGGGAAACCCGACGGGGCGGCTTCTGACAAGGTCATGGCCGAGAAGGGGAACGCCACCTGGTTCGGCAACGGCTGGAAGGAAACCGGCGGCGGCGGCACTGTTTGGGACAGCATGGCCTATGACCCGGAGCTCGACATTCTCTATGCGGGCGTCGGCAACGGCTCGCCTTGGAACCGGATCATGCGGTCCGACGATAAGGGTGACAATATCTTCCTGTCGTCGATCTTGGCCTTGAAGCCGGACACCGGCGAGTATGTCTGGCACTATCAGACCACGCCCGGCGAGAGCTGGGACTATACGGCCACACAGCACATCATCTTGGCCGATCTGACCGTCGACGGCGCACCGCGTAAGGTGCTGATGCAGGCCCCGAAGAACGGCTTCTTCTACGTGCTGGACCGTGCCACCGGCGCTCTGATCTCCGCCAAGAATTTTGTGCCGGTGACCTGGGCCACTGGGGTCGATCCCAAGACGGGTCGCCCGATCGAAAACCCGGCGGCGCGTTATCAAAAGACACCGGCCCTGCAGTTCCCTGGTCCTCTGGGAGCCCACAACTGGCACCCCATGTCCTTCAACCCAAAGGAAGGCCTGGTCTATATCCCTGCGCAGCTGGACCCCTTCGCCTATACCAACCTACCCGGCTACAAGCATAAGCAGGGGGGTTGGAATCTGGGCCTCGACTTCCTGGCCAATGCTTTCCCGGATGACAAGGCGCAACTCAAGGGCCTGAAAGCCATGTTCCGCGGGCAGCTGATCGCCTGGGACCCCGTTGCCCAGAAAGCGCGCTGGACCGTCGAGCATCCTTATTTTTGGAACGCCGGTATTCTGTCCACCGCTGGCGGCCTCGTCTTCCAAGGCAATGGCGAGGGGCAATTGGTGGCCTACAACGCAGCCGATGGCACCAAGCTTTGGAGCTATAAGACTGAGAACGGCATCGTCGCTGCACCTTCCACCTATGAGATCGACGGCGAGCAGTATGTGGCGGTGATGGTCGGCTACGGCGGTGGAGCTCCGACCTCAGCCTCAGCGGTCCTGCGTGATCGCCCAAGACTTCCCGGTCGCCTGATGGTCTTTAAGCTGGGCGGCAAGGTGCAAGCCAAGCCCTATGACATCCCGCAGGTGGCCAGTCTTGACCTCAAGGGCGTGACATCGACGGGCGACACCAAGGCGGGTTTTGCGGTTTACCACAACAACTGCCAAGTCTGTCATGGACCCAGCGTCTCCGGCAGCTTCCTGCCCGACTTGAAGAAGTCTCAAATGCTGCTGACTGCGGACAACTGGAAATCCGTGGTTCTCGACGGTGCCAAAAAGGCCAACGGTATGGCGAGCTTTGCCCGCTTCATGTCGCCAAAGGATGCCGAAGACGTGCGTGCCTATGTACTCAGCGAAGCACGCAAGTCTCAGCAGCCCTAACGAGCTCGCGCACTGAAGGGTCAGAGGCCCTTCAGTGCGTCCGCAACGGCCTGGGTTATGTCGTCGGCCTGATCATGGGTCAGCACCAAGGGTGGTGAGATTCGCACCGTGTGGTCGTGGGTGTCCTTACACAGGAAACCAGACCTCATGAGGGTCTCGCACACTGGGCGCGCGCCGCCCGCTTCGGGATAGAGCTCCACCGCCAGCATCAGACCGCGACCGCGGACCTCCTTGATCATCGGGCTTTGAATCGCGGCCAGGGACGCCATCAAACGCGCGCCGACCCGCTCGGAATTGCCGACCATATCTTCGTCGGTCAGTACCTTCAGCGCCATGCGCGCAACCGCGCAGGCCAGGGGGTTGCCGCCAAAGGTCGAGCCATGATCACCGGGCTTCAAGACACCCAACACTTCAGAATTCGAGAGCACCGCCGAGACTGGATAAAAGCCCCCGGCCAGGGCCTTGCCCACGAGGGTTAGATCCGCCTCGATCCCCTCATGCTGCTCAGCCAACAGCTTGCCGGTGCGGCCAAGGCCGGTTTGGATTTCGTCTAGGATCAGCACCACATTGTGCTGCGTGCAGAGTTCGCGAACCTTGGTGAAATAGCCACTCGGCGGGATCACGACGCCAGCCTCACCCTGGATAGGTTCCACCAGAAATCCCACTGTATTGGGGGTGATAGCGGCCTCTAGGGCGGCGGCGTCACCAAAGGGTACGGTCTTGAAGCCCGGGGTAAAGGGTCCAAAACCCGCGCGAGTCTGATCATCCGATGAGAAGCCGACGATCGCTAGGGTGCGTCCATGGAAGTTCTCGGAGCAGACAATGATCTCGGCCTGATCTGTCGCGACGCCCTTGATCTCATAGCCCCATTTCCGCACGGTTTTCAGCGCGCTTTCAACCGCCTCAGCCCCAGAATTCATCGGCAGGACCATGTGGGAATTGGTCAGCTGGCAGACCTCTTCCAGGAACGCCGGCAGCTGGTCATTGCGGAAGGCGCGCGAGGTCAGGGTCAGACGTCCGGCCTGCTCGGTCATGGCCGCCAGGATTTTTGGATGGCAATGGCCCTGATTGACGGCGGAATAGGCGGAGAGACAGTCCAGGTAGCGCTTGCCATCAACGTCCCAGACATAGACGCCTTCGCCGCGGGTGAGGACCACGTCCAAGGGCTTGTAATTGTGAGCGCCGTAGTGGGCTTCACGGGCGATGAAGTCGGCGGCAGTGGAGCGGCGCTCAAGGGTGGCCATGGCTGTCTCTGTCAGGATTGTAGGGCTAGAGCATGTTCCGATAAGTGGGAACCGGTTATCGGAGCTAAACATGCTCTAACTCTTTGAATTAGAGCGCAGTTTCTCCCTTTAGACGATTCCGTCTAAAGGGAACGCGCTCTAGGGCGGGGTGAGATTGAAGATCAAGGCGCAGGGTCATGCAAAAAGCTGCGCCGCCGGACAGGATGAAAGGGTCGAGGTCGATCTCCGTCAGGGTGTAACCCCGGGCCTCCAAGCGCACCTTCAAGCGGGTTGGTGCGCGCGCCATGATGATGGTGCGATCGATGTTGACGGCGTTGACGCAGAAGGCTGCTGCGTCTTCGTCGGTGGCGATAATCCGGTCGGCCGGGGCCACATGGGCTTGGATCTTGGCGAGGGCCGCTGCGGTGAAGGCCGGCGGATAATAGAGCACCTCACCCCCGCTCAAGGGGCGAAAGCAGGTGTCGAGGTGATAGAACTGTGGCGTGGCCAGTTCGAAAGCCACCACGGACTTGCCGAAGGTCTTGGCGATCACCTCTCCAGCGGCTTGAACCGAACGCTGGCCGTATCCGGTCCAGAACAGCTGGCGGGTCTCGTCCCACAAACCGTCGCCTGCACCCTCATGGGTCAGCCCAGCGGGAAATTCCACAATCTGCGAAATGACGCCTTGGTCTTTGAGGCGTTCAAAGGCCGCACGGAAGGGGCCTTCCTCACCTTGGCGCTCGGGGCAATGGAACCGGGCTAACAACGCCTTGCCGTCCAACACCACCGCCGCATTGGCCGGAAAGACCAGGTCGGGCAGGCCGCTTTGCGCAGGGATGATGGTGACCCTACCACCCGCGATTTCAATTGCCTGGCGAAGGTTGCGCGACCCGGTCAAAGCTTGGGCCTTGTGGTGACCCTTCCAGGCGGCGGGGCGCATCCAGGGATTGATCACATAGCTGACATCGAACGCGCTCGGGTCGGTCATTAGGAAATGCGGTGACGAGATCATAGGCCGCTCCAGGTCGCAGGAAGAACGTCCTATTTTCGAACGACGGGACGATAGCGAATAGGCACTAAGGTGTTAGATATTGTCGCAATAATTGTCATTTCGCTAGAATTGTCGTACGTATTGTCAATGGATGAGTTAGATCGACGACTACTCGCGCTCTTACGCGCCGACGCCAGAGCGCCAGCTTCCGCATTGGCCAGCGATCTAAAGGTCTCACGCGGGACCGTGCAAAATCGCATTGATCGGTTGAAGGCGCGCGGGTTGATCCAAGGCTTCACGATCCGGGCGCGGCCCGACCTTGAGTCAGATCGCGTGCGGGCGGTGATGTCGATTGAGGTGGTCGGAGAGCGGACGGCAGCCGTCGTGCGCGCCCTCGCTGGATTTCCCCAGGTGGCCGCAGTTCACTCGACCAATGGTCGTTGGGATCTGGTTGCCGAATTGGATACCGACAGCCTGTCAGGTTTTAGCCAGACACTCGACGAGATCCGGCAGATCGCCGGGATCGCTAATTCGGAAACCAGCTTGCTGCTACGGTCTCATCCGATGTGACAAAAGAAAAGCGCTGCGGGGGGAGCCGCAGCGCTTTGTCGGACCGAAGGTCCGAAGTTCGGCAAGGGGATTGCCGGGAGAGTTTTAGGTGGCCGGACGCCCCATGGACGGCAGCGCCTTAGCCACACCCTTGTTGGCTTCGTGCGCCCCGGCCGGCAACGGGATCAATCCTCGACCTTGAAGATAACCACCCCGACCCGTTGCGGCATCAGAAACGAATTCGTTGACGAACTCCTGAAGTCCCTGGGTCACGCCGATGTTCGACTTCTTTACGTAGATATAGAGTGAACGAGCAAGCGGGTAGGAGCCGTCGGAAATGGCACCGGCGGTCGGCCTGACGCCGTTGACGCTGGCCCCTTTGACCTTGTCCATATTCTCTTCCAGGAACGAGTAGCCGAACACACCCAGGGCACCGGGCGTTGCCGTCAGCGTACCCACGATGGCATTGTCATTTTCCCCGGCGTCGACCCAACCGTCCCGGCGAAGGGGATCGACAAGTTCTTTGAACTTCTTCTCGTTGTCTGACCGAATTGCATCAAC
>JANPNB010000472.1:0-1681 GCA_031427275.1 Alphaproteobacteria bacterium
CATCTTCGACCAGAACCTGCGCGTGATCGCCGTCGCGCAGGAAGAGTTCCCGCAACACTACCCGGCCTCGGGCTGGGTCGAGCATGATCCGTCCGACCTGTGGTCGACCGCTGCCGGAACCGCCCGCGCGGTGATCGAAAAGGCCGGCCTGACCGCCGCCGACATCGCCGCCATCGGCATCACCAACCAGCGGGAAACCACGCTGATCTGGGACCGCGCCACCGGCGCACCGATCCACAACGCCATCGTCTGGCAAGACCGCCGCACCGCCGCCACCTGCGCGGCTCTGCGCGCCGCCGGCCACGAGCCGATGATCACCGAGCGCACCGGACTGCTCTTGGACCCCTACTTCTCGGCCACCAAGGTCAGCTGGATCCTGGACCACGTCCCCGACGCCCGCGCCCGCGCCAAACGCGGCGAGTTGGCCTTTGGCACCGTTGACAGTTATCTGATCTGGAACCTCACCGGCGGGCGCACCCACGCCACCGACGCCACCAATGCCGCCCGCACCATGCTGTACAATATCAAGCAGGGTCAGTGGGACGCCAAGATCTGCGCCCTGATGGATATTCCGATGTCGATGCTTCCCGAGGTGCGCGACAGCGCTGCCCATTACGGCATGACTCGCGCTGATCTGTTTGGCCGCGAAATTCCAATTCTGGGTGTCGCGGGCGATCAGCAGGCCGCCACGGTCGGGCAAGCCTGTTTTGCTCCGGGGATGCTGAAAGCCACCTATGGCACCGGCTGCTTTGCCCTGTTGAACACCGGCGATCAGATGGTCAGCAGTCAGAACCGCCTGCTGACCACCATCGCCTATCAGTTGAACGGCAAGCCGACCTATGCGCTGGAAGGCTCGATCTTCATCGCGGGTGCGGTCGTGCAATGGCTGCGCGACGGGCTGAAGATCATCCGCGCCGCGCCCGAAACCCAAGCTCTTGCCGACACCGCGGACCCGGGCCAGGACGTGATCCTTGTCCCGGCCTTTACGGGCCTCGGAGCGCCCTATTGGCGGCCCGACTGCCGAGGGGCGATCTACGGCCTTACCCGCAATTCCGGCCCGGCGGAACTGGCCCGGGCCGCCTTGGAAAGTGTCGGCTACCAAACCCGCGATTTGCTGGAGGCCATGAATGCCGACTGGGCCACGGCCTCGGGCTCCTTGGCCCGTGATGCGGCAACCCTGCGCGTGGATGGCGGCATGACAGCTAATGACTGGGCCATGCAATTCTTGTCGAACATCATCGGCGCCCCGGTGGACCGCCCGCGGATCACCGAAACCACGGCATTGGGGGCGGCTTGGCTTGCGGGAATGCAGGCTGGAATCTACCCCGGCCCCACCGAATTCTCGGCCAGCTGGGCGCTTGAGCGGCGTTTTACTCCTACGATGTCCACCGACTTGCGGGCAACCAAATACGCTGCCTGGAAGCGCGCGGTGCAAGCGACATTGATGGTTTAGGCTGCCACGGACCATAAACGGCATACCGCCCTTTATCGGCGCCTTTTTTGGACCCTGATCGGCGTTTTCCAGACCAGCAGATTGCCCCCTCGGCAATCTTGGCCGCACAGGGCATGCAACCCAGCCCCGGCACCTTGGAGGTTCGCCCGATTGTGCTGCAATGGCCATCCGCCAGACCGATTGCCTGGCCCACAACGAAACTCCCTGCTCTTTGGCTGCCCTGATGAC
>JANPNB010000473.1:0-1502 GCA_031427275.1 Alphaproteobacteria bacterium
GGGTCGGGCTGACCGGTTAGATGCCCGCGCTGAGCGGCTGGCTGAAGCTCTGATCGCGGAGCTCTGGTGCGAAGACCTGCAAATCTTCGTGGGCTATGATCACGTCAACCAGCGCCAGCTCAAGGTCGCGACCCTAGGCGGGGTGATCTTGGCGGCCAGTCGGAATGTCATCAAGACGGGGCTATCGGCCAAGGTGATTGCCTCCCACCTCACCCCCGGCGTTTCCACATTCTGGGGGCCGTGCGGCGTCGCCTTCAATCCCCTGGATGGACGCGAAATTCTCCCCAATGCTCTGCTCTGGCGCGGCGACGTCGTCTGGGGCGCGACGCAATATTGGGCCTATCTTGTTTTGGCGAGGAACGGCCACGACGCCTTGGCGACCAAGGCCCGTGATCAGCTCCAAGCCCTAATCGTGCAGAGCGGGTTTCGTGAGTACTACAGCGCTGCGACGGGCAAGGGCTTCGGGGCGGGCGGAGAAGGTGGCTTCACCTGGCCGGCCCTCGTCCTGGATATGACGGTGTAGCGCAACCATTGCCCCGCTGGCTCTACCGCCGCATAGTCTAGCTGACCACCAACGTCTGGGGAGGCGAAGATGCGACGCGATTGGGTTCTGGCTGCCTTGGGTGTCGCCCTGATCTTGGCAGGCTCGCTGCTGGCCCATGCCATCCAAACGGCGGGTGGAACCACCGTTACCGATGTGCGGTTCCCGGCCCCCAAGGGCGTGACGATGTCGGGCCTGCTCTATGTGCCGCGCGGCGTTGATGCCGCTCACCCGGCCCCGGCAGTATTGATCAGCCACGGCTATATCAATACTCGCGAGATGCAGAGCCCGTTTGCCATTGAGCTGGCGCGACGGGGCTTCGTGGTCCTGGCGATGGATATGACCGGTCACGGCTATTCCGGCGGCAATGTCGGGGCTGACGATTTCGGTGGGCCGGCCGCGCTCACCTATCTGCAGAACCTGCCCATTATTGACCGCACCAATATTGGCCTCGAGGGTCACAGCATGGGCGGTGCACCCATTCTCGCTGCCGCAGTTGCTCAGCCCAACGGCTATCGCTCTATGGTCTTGGAGGGCTCGACCCTAGGCCTGTTTGGACCCCCGCAGCCCGGAACCCCGACCTATCCGCGCAATCTGGCGGTGGTGTTTGGCAAGTTCGATGAGTTCGCGCCGCTGATGTGGCAAGTGCCAAAGGGCTCAATGATCGCCCAATCCGCGCGGCTGAGGGCCTTGTTTGGAGTTGGCTTCCCGGTGGTGCCCGGCAAGATCTATGGCGATTCCAGCCTGGGAACGGCGCGGGTGTTGTTCAACCCACCGGTGACCCACCCCTGGGAGCACTTCTCGCGCGCTGGCATCGGCTACGCCGTGGACTGGCTGCAGGCCACTCTATCTGGCGAGCTGACACCGACAAATCCCGCCGATCAAATCTGGATATGGAAGGAGCTCGGTACCCTCACCGCTTTCGTTGGCTTCGTGCTGTTGATGCTGGGCAGCTTCCAGC
>JANPNB010000474.1:0-8072 GCA_031427275.1 Alphaproteobacteria bacterium
GATCGCCTTTTTGATGCGCACGTAGGCCATGCAGCGGCAGAGGTTCCCGCCCATGGCGGCATCGATCTCGGCGTCGGTTGGGTGGGGTGTCGATTTGAGTAGCGAGGCCGCTTGCATGATCTGTCCGGACTGGCAGTAGCCGCACTGCGGAGCCTGGGTTTCAATCCACGCTTTCTGGAGGGGGTGAGCGCCTCTGGGGTCAAGGCCTTCAATGGTGGTGACTGCTGAGCCCGCTACGGCGCTGACCGGGGTGAGGCAAGAGCGAATGGCTTGGCCGTCCACATGAACGGTGCAGGCCCCGCACTGGCCGATGCCGCAGCCGAACTTGGTGCCTTTCAGGCCCAGCTCATCACGAATGATCCAGAGTAGGGGGCGTCGTCGGGGCCGGAAACCGTGACCGGCTTGTCATTGAGTTGGAAGCTGGTCATGGCGGCGTTCCCCATCGTTTTCTATGCATTGCGCAAGCTCAGGCTGCGCCCACTTTTGGGCTCCTGTCCAGCCCCCGATTCGGGGCTAGGTCGCCGCGCGGAACAGGTCCACGACCCCGGCGATCCAAGGCTTGATCAGCGGTGAGATGGTCGTGTTGGTTTTGCCATGCCGCACCATCACCATGTCGAGCTCGGGGACAATGACCGTGAACTGGCCCTCATGGCCGTTGGCCGAAAAGGTGCCGGGTCCGGCGATGTCTAACCACCAATGAGCACCGTAGCGATCGTCCGTGACCCCGGGCTGTTGCCAGGTTGGGATGCGCGCATAGTCGGCCCAATATTCGGGCAACAGTTGGCGGCCCTCCCACTTGCCGTCGCGCAGATAGAGCAGACCAAAGCGGGCGAAATCCCGCGCCGTCGCAAAGCAAAATGATGAGCCGATGAAGGTGCCGGCGGTGTCGAATTTGGGGATTGGGCTCTTCATGCCCAAGGGTTCGAACAGGCGCTCTCGCATGAAGGCCTCGAAGTCTGGGCCGTAAGCATTCAGCGTCTTGGCCAGGATGCGCGCGACGATGTTGGTGGTGCCCGAAGAATAGGACCAGATGCCGTCCGGGGCACCCACCAGCGGCTTGTTGGCGGCGTAGTGGGCCACATCGTCTTGGCCCACGCCCCACATCATGGCGATGGTGTCTGACGGTTTGTCGACTTCATAGACCTCGGCGAATTCCAAGCCGCTGGACATGCGCAGCAGTTGATCGGTGGTGATCGCGCCGCGCGGATCGCCAGGGGTCTGCCATTCCGGAACATCGGCTGGGGCATGGATGTCGAGCTTGCCATCGCCGACCAGAATACCGGCCAGAGCCTGGGTGATGCTCTTGGCCTTGGACCAGGACATGCAGGTGACATCAGGCCCGTGGTCGGGGCCGTAGCGCTCATAGATCAGTCGACCGCCTTGGATGATGACAACGGCGTGGGTTTCCTCAAAAGCCGTGAATCCGTGTTCCATTTGCGCTTGGAACGCGGCGAGGTTGAGGGTTTTTGGCAGATCGCCGAGCGGCCAATCGATCGTTGGCCAAGGCGTTCCATGGGGCTGGGCGGGGAGAGGCGGCAGGTTCATGCCAGCAAGGTGGCGCCGATAGGCCAGCTTGTCAGCCCCTAGAGCCCAGTTTGTCCCTTCATACGGAACAGTCCGAAGGCAATGGGTCTAGCCGGTGCGGCGTTGGGGTAGGGCTTGAATCAAGGCCAGATTGATCGCGCTTAACAGGCCCTCGAGATCGATGGGTTTGGTGGAAATCTGATCAATGCCTGCCGCAAAGCAAGCGTCTCGGCACGCAGTGCTGGCGTCCCCGGTCAGGGCAATGATCGGCGTTCGTGGTGCGCCATTTGCGATTTCCCGCGACCGGATTTCACGGGCTGCGCCAAACCCGTCCAAGCCGGGCATGTGGATATCCATGAAGATGACATCCCAGCTGGCGTCAGACCAAGCGGTCACGGCCTCATGGCCATCGTCAACGGTCTCGACAGAGAGTCCTGCTGACTCCAGTAGGGCCTTCAGCATAGTGCGATTGAGCGGGTTATCATCGGCGATGAGAACCCGCGCCGAGGCATCGGGCAACGGCTGCGTCAGATGAACGACCATAAAACCCCCCGTCTTTGGTTGGCCAATCTCATCCCAATAGGGTTAACCAATCGGCTATTCCTTAGAGGGCGCGGGCGAGGCGAAGGGCCTCAGCATTCTCGGCCGCAGCGCGCCGTCCATTGATCTCAGAGTCGGTATCGGCTTGGAAGGGTGAAGCGATGGCATCATGCAGATCGGCGGGCACTTCGTCGGCAATTTCGAACGACGATGGCATGGCCAGATCTCCCAGACTTGATGGTGCAAATTCTTAACGAGACTTAACCTTTATTGAAAAAGCGGCCCTGTCAAACGCCTACGTCGTAGGCGTGTAAGCGGTGAAACTTGGCGCTGATGTGATCAATGATCAGAAAGCGGGTTGGCGCGGGTCGCGATCAGGTTTTAGATGGGGTGTACGCTGCGTTTCGGGGGCGGCGCAGAGGTGGCCTTGCTGGCAAAGCCTCAGAGCCGCTGCCTGCAAAGTGAAGAGCGTCCGAGGAGGAATAGCGTCTTGTTGAAGACCAGTACCGACGGCCCGGACTATTTCCACAAAGTTGTCGATTGCCAATATGCCTGCCCGGCCCATACGCCGGTGCCCGAATATATTCGGATGATCGCTGAGGGGCGGTATTCCGACGCCTATATGGTCAATTGGAAATCCAATGTGTTTCCAGGGGTCTTGGGGCGCACCTGCGACCGGCCTTGTGAGCCAGCCTGTCGCCGAGGTCGGGTTGAGGATGAGCCGGTGGCGATCTGCCGCCTGAAGCGGGTGGCGGCTGACAACAAGTCGGACATCACAGATCGACTGCCGCCGCTGGCGACCACTAAGAACGGCAAGCGCATTGCCCTGGTGGGAGCCGGTCCGGCCTCGTTGACTGTGGCGCGGGACTTAGCACCGCTGGGCTATGACCTGGTGGTTTACGACGCCGATGCCAAGGCTGGCGGCATGATCCGCAGCCAGATTCCGCGGTTTCGTCTGCCTGAGGAAGTGATCGACGAAGAGGTGGGCTACATCACCGGTCAGGGCCTGGACATGCGTCTGGGCCAGCGGATCGACAGCCTCAAGGCGTTGATCGGCGAGGGTTATGACGCGATCTTCATCGGCACGGGCGCACCGCGTGGCCGGGACCTGGACCTGCCGGGCCGGACTGAGGCTGCGGCCAATATCCATATCGGCATCGACTGGCTGTCGTCGGTGTCGTTCGAGCATGTCAGCAAGATCGGTCGCCGGGTGATCGTGCTGGGCGGCGGCAACACCGCCATGGACTGTTGCCGCACCTCGCGCCGGTTGGGCGGCGAAGAGGTCAAGGTGATCGTTCGGTCCGGCTTTGAGGAAATGAAGGCCAGCCCGTGGGAAAAGGAAGACGCGATCCATGAGGATATTCCGATCCTCAACTTCCGCGTCCCCAAAGAATTCACCCACGAGAATGGCAAGCTGACCGGGGTGATCTTCGAGGTGGTGAAGGCCGAGTTCGACGAAAAGGGCCGTCGCAAGCTGGTGGCCTCTGGCGAACCGGACGAGCACCACCTTTGCGATGACGTGCTGGTGGCCGTGGGCCAAGAGAACGCCTTCCCCTGGATTGAGCGCGATGTGGGTCTGGAGTTCGACGAATGGGCCATGCCCAAGGTCGATGAGATCACGTTCCAATCGACCCGCCCTGACGTATTCTTCGGCGGCGACGCGGCCTTTGGACCCAAGAACATCATCTGGGCCGTGGCCCAGGGGCATGATGCGGCGGTTTCGATCCACCGGTTTTGCCAGAACGAGGATGTGTATGACCGGCCGCCGCCGGGCTTCTCTCTGGTCAGCCAGAAGATGGGCATCCACGAGTGGAGCTATGACAACGATATTTCCAACGACCTGCGGTTCAAGGTGCCGCTGCGCGAGAAGGCCGAGGCTTTGCGCAACATCAAGGTCGAGGTCGAGCTGGGTTTCGATAAGTCACTGGGTTTTGCTGAGGCGCAGCGCTGCCTGAACTGCGACGTGCAGACGGTGTTTGCCGAACCGCTTTGTATCGAGTGTGACGCCTGCGTCGACATATGTCCGGTGGACTGCATCACCTTTGCTGAAGACGGTGAAGAGGCCGACCTGCGTGCCCGGTTGAGCGCGCCGGCGCTCAATCTCGATCAAGACCTGATGGTCTCCGACAAACTGAAAACCGGACGGGTGATGGTCAAGGACGAGGATGTTTGCCTGCATTGCGGCCTCTGCGCCGAGCGGTGTCCGACCGGGGCTTGGGATATGCAGCGCTTTACCCTGGAAATGACTCATGCCGGGGAGGCGGGCGGATGCGCGGCGCACTGAAACTGACCAACGACTTCGTCGTCAAATTCGCCAATGTGAATGGCTCGGGATCGGCCAGCGCCAACGCTATGTTCGCCAAGTCGGTGCTGCGAATGGGTGTGCCGGTGGCGGCACGTAACATCTTTCCTTCGAACATCCAGGGCTTGCCGACTTGGTACGAGGTGCGGATCACCGGCGACGGGCACCTGGGCCGTCGCGGTGGGGTGGACATGATGGTCGCCATGAACCCGCAGACCTGGGACCGGGACGTGGCCGAGATCGAGCCGGGTGGGTATCTCTTCTACGACTCTACCAAGGCCCTGCCGCCGTCGAAATTCCGCGACGACATCACCGTGGTCGGCGTGCCGCTGACCTCAATCACCAATGCCGCCTATTCGGTGCCGCGTGAGCGCCAGCTGTTCAAGAACACCATTTATGTGGGCGCGCTGGCCGCTCTGTTAGGCATTGAACTGGAGGTCATTGAGACCCTGCTGGCTGAGCAGTTCGCTGGCAAAGAACGCCTGATCACCGCCAATGTGGCAGCCCTGCATATGGGTCGCGACTATGTGCGCGAGAACCTGGAGCCGCTGGGTCTGCAAGTCACCCGCGCCGACGCGGTAGGCGACCGGATCTATGTGGAAGGCAACAATGCTGCGGCGCTCGGCGCGGTCTATGGTGGGGCCACGGTCTGCGCCTGGTATCCGATTACGCCGTCCACCTCGCTGGCTGAGGCGTTCTCAGAGCATTGCGATAATCTGCGGATCGACCCGGAAACCGGCAAGGCGCGTTACGCGATCGTACAAGCCGAAGACGAGATCGCCTCGATAGGCATCGTGGTGGGCGCGGGCTGGAACGGCGCGCGGGCTTTTACCGCCACGTCGGGTCCTGGCGTCTCCCTGATGACCGAGTTCATCGGGCTGTCCTATTTTGCGGAAATTCCGGCGGTGATTTTTGATGTGCAGCGTGGCGGGCCGTCGACCGGCATGCCGACCCGCACCCAGCAGGCCGACTTGCTGGGGGCCGCCTATGCAGGCCACGGCGATACTAAGCATCCTATGCTGTTGCCCATGGACCCGGGCGAGTGTTTCGAGATGGGGGCTCTGGCCTTTGATCTTTCGGATCGGTTGCAGACGACCATCTTCGTTATGCTCGATCTCGATATCGGCATGAACGAGTGGCTGACCGAGCCCTTCAAATGGGATGACAATCGCAAACTCGACCGCGGCAAGGTGATGAGCCATGACGACTTGGAGTCGGGTCGTGAGTTTGGGCGCTATCTCGAGGTAGACGGCGACGGCATTCCTTACCGGACCTATCCCGGCGTTCACCCGACCAAGGGAGCATATTTTACGCGCGGCACGTCTCGCAACCCCTTTGCCCGCTATAGCGAGGAGGGCAGCGTCTATGTGGACAATATGGAACGTCTGCTGCGCAAGTTCGAGACGGCCAAGACCCTGATTCCGGCCCCGGTGGCCAAGCCTGCCAAGCAGAAAACCCGCGACGGGGTGATCTATTATGGCTCGACTACACCGGCCATGCATGAGGCGCTGGAGGCTCTGGAGAAACAGGGTTGCCATCTGGACGCACTACGGGTTCGCGGCTTTCCCTTTGCGCAGTCGGTGGATGAGTTCATTGCCGCCCACGACCGGGTGTTCATTGTTGAGCAAAACCGGGATGGCCAGCTGCGCACCCTGGTGATGAACGAGGGTGGCGTTGATCCGGCCAAGCTGGTGGCGGTGCTGCACTATGACGGCACGCCGATCACCGCGCGGTTCATTGCGGGCCAGATCGGCAGTTTGATGGGTGCCAAGACACCAAGTGCGCGTGTGACGGAGGCCGCCGAATGACCTATCTGACCAAGCCTCGGCTGCACCACCCGCAACTAATCGAGAATGAGCTGGGTTTTAACCGGCGCGACTATGAGGGGTCGGTTTCGACCCTGTGTGCCGGATGCGGCCATGACTCAATCTCGGCGGCGATCATTCAGGCGGCGTTCGAGCTGAACCTGCCGCCACACCGGGTGGCCAAACTGTCGGGCATCGGCTGTTCGTCTAAGACTCCTGACTATTTCCTCGGCAACAGCCACGGCTTCAATACCGTACACGGACGAATGCCATCTGTGTTGACTGGTGCCAATCTGGCCAATCGGGAACTGATCTATCTGGGCGTCTCCGGCGACGGGGACTCTGCCTCCATCGGTCTTGGCCAGTTTGCCCATGCCATCCGGCGCGGTGTGAACATGACTTACATCGTCGAGAATAACGGGGTCTATGGCCTGACCAAGGGCCAATTTTCCGCCACCTCCGACAAAGGTTCGAAGTCGAAGAAGGGCGTGATCAATACCGACTCGGCTATTGATCTGGTGAGTATGGCCTTGCAGTTGGGCGCGACCTTCGTGGCCCGCTCGTTCTCTGGGGACAAGGCGCAGTTGGTGCCGCTGATCAAGGCGGCGCTCAGTCATAAGGGTGCGGCGTTCATCGATACGCTGAGCCCCTGCGTCCAGTTCAACAACCATGCCGGCTCGACCAAAAGCTATGACTATGTGCGTGAGCACAACGAGGCGGTGAACCGGCTCGACCTGATTGCACCACGAGCGCCGATCCATGTGGACTATGCACCGGGCACGACCACTACCGTCACCCAACACGACGGTTCGGTGATTTCGCTGCATAAGTTGGCCGAGCACTACGATCCGACCGACCGCTTGGCCGCCATGCACTATTTGGCTGAGCGTCAAGCCATAGGCGAGGTGGTGACGGGCCTGCTCTATGTGGACCCAGAGGCTAGTGACCTGCACGAGTCGCTGGAGACGGTGAGCGCACCGCTGAATATGCTGAGCGACGCGCAGTTGATCCCGGGGTCAGCGGCCTTGGCGAAGTTGAATGCGTCATTGCGGTAAGGAGTAGCGCGATGCTCAGTTGGCAAATCGGTGACGTTAAGGTCACCCGCATTGTCGAAATCGAATTGCCGGTGCCCTATAGCGCGCGCGCAGCCCTTTCTTGGCGGACGCCACGCCAGAAGCGCTGCGACGGCACGACTGGCTCTATCCACACTACGTGACGGAGGAGGGCCATCTACGGCTCTCGATCCACGCGCTGTTGGTGGAGGCACCAGGTTTGCGCCTCGTGGTTGATACCTGCATCGGCAATGACAAGCCGCGCAGCCTGAACGGCGGGCAGGCTCTGGCGACGGAGTTTCTCACGCGGCTCGGTGAGGCAGGCTGGACCCGCGATGGCGTCGACACCGTGGTCTGCACCCACCTGCATGTGGACCATGTGGGCTGGAACACCATGTTGGTGGACGGCAAGTGGCTGCCGACCTTCCCCAAGGCTCGCTACCTGATCGGCCGTACGGAGCATGCCCATTGGAGCGCCGAGGGCGACCCGGAACAGCAGCAAATCTTGGCGGACTCGGTTCAGCCAATCTTCGATGCCGGTTTGGTGGATCTGGTGGAGATGGACCACAGGCTTTCGGATGAAGTGCGACTGATCCCGACGCCGGGCCACACGCCGGGCCATGTGAGCGTGATGATCGAGTCCAAGGGTCAGGTGGCGATGATCACCGGCGACGCCGTTCACCACCCCAGCCAACTGGCCCACCCCGACTGGTCACCGCCCTTCGATAGCGACCCCGTGGCATCGGCGGTCATGCGGCGCAGCATGTTCGAGGGTGTGGCCGACGGTGACGTGCTGGTGATCGGAACCCACTTTGCGGCCCCGACGGCGGGACACATCAAGCGGGATGG
>JANPNB010000475.1:0-4212 GCA_031427275.1 Alphaproteobacteria bacterium
TTCCGCCCCGGTCGCGCACCCGAGCGACCCGCGCGGGCGTAGCTCAGGGGTAGAGCGTCAGCTTCCCAAGCTGAATGTCGTGGGTTCGAATCCCATCGCCCGCTCCAAACTCAGCGGATCGGTATGGTGTACTGAAGGGTAAAGCCTGGAGCCAGCCAGACCCAAAACGAGGGGTAGGAGCCTTGGATCAGAGCTAGGATGCTGTAGGGCCAGCTGAGCATCTTCCAGATTGCCGTCAGCAGACCATAGGCCGGAAAGAACACGGTCACCGATAAGATGTGCAAGGGGCTGGAGTGACCCGCGATCAGCCGGAACAGCAAAATAGGGGTCGAAATTAGATAGCTCATGAAAACCGGGAAGGCGAGCAGCAGGCCGATACCCAGATAAAGGTTGATCGCCCGGTAGAACAGGGAGAGCAGCCTCGCGTTCGTGTTCCCCATTACATCCCCTGCCGACCGTGCCCTTCGCATTGACCCACCCAAGCGTGTGGCCCAAATGCCTTACCCCATGAGATGGCCAGTTGACGAAATGATCAATAGGTAAGGTCCAAGAAGCTGCAGCTTGCGTAGAAAGTAACAAACACTAGGACGCCACCGCGCCGACGATCGTGACCCGAGTGCCGGGGTGCAACTGCTCAGTCGCGACCTCTGCACCGGCTTTGGTGGCGAAGGCTTGAATCAGGCTTGTGCCCAATCCGGGAGAGCCGACCTCTGCGTCCATACCTCTGCCACTGTCGGAGACGATCAAATTCCAACTTGAGGGATTAGTACGAAATTCGACCGAAATCGTGCCGGGCTGCCCAGGCGCAAACGCATGCTTGGCCGCGTTTGTCATAATCTCGTTCAGCACCATGCCGATCGCGACGACTTGATCACGTTGCAAAACCGTCTCGTCAATCGACAAATCCAACTCTACGGTGTCTTCAGTGAATAAGCCGGAGAAAATGCTATTCGCAAGTGAATGCAGATACTCTTTGACTGGCATCTCATCGCTATTTAGTTCATCTCGGTGGGCATAGAGATACTCATGGGCCGCAGCGATGCTATGAACCCGGCTCGCCGCAGCGCCGAACGCCTCTTTAGCTTCCTTTGATTTGAGTTGCCGCATTTGAAGTTGCAGCAAACTGGTGACAATCATGAAATTGTTCTTGGTGCGGTGATCCAATTCCTTGAGCAGCGTATCTCGCCTGGAGATTTCCACGTCCCGCTGTCGGCTGGCGCTCTGGACCCCGTGGCGGAACATTTCAGCCAAGACCAGGACGAGTCCAGCTGAACACGCATTGACGATCGCGCGTTGAGCGTCATCGGGGTTTGCAGACGCATATGACTGTGCCGGCGAGAGCACAAAGTACCAAACCCAGAGGAACGACAGGGCAAGCGTAATCAGCCCAGATTGCCATCTGCCGAACAGGGTCGAAATCAGGGTCACAGGATAGATCAAGGCAAACGGGCCTGCACCCGGCGCGAACATATCAACACCTATGCGTCCGATGATCGCTAGCGCCGTACAGGTCAGCCCAAACGTCGCCTGAATCAACAGAGCCGGGAGAGATGTCGAATAACGCTCAACAAGGTCTGTTTCGACAAAGGTCTTCAGACTGGGCATTTCAAAACCACCGATAGGCATTCAGGCGTCCACGGTTGTTAAGGTTCATAGCGCTGTGGCCCCTACCATCAGCATTGGGTCGAGATTACGGCCATGCCATTTCATGCGCCAGCAGAGATGGGGGCCGGTAGCGCGGCCTTCCATACCCACGGCACCGATCATTTGTCCCTGTCTCACCAGGTCACCGCGCCGCACATCAATGCGCGACTGGTGCAGATAGGCGGTGATTAAACCCTGACCGTGATCGATCAGGGTCAAGCCGCCTTCGAAGTGCAGGCCGGTCTCGGCAAAGGTGACCAGACCGGCGGCGGGGGCCAGGATCGGCGTACCTTTGGGGGCCGCCAGATCGGCCCCGTAGTGGGGGCGCTTGGCCACGCCGTTTAGGATCCTTTGCCCGCCGAACCGTGCCGATTGACGGAAGGTTTTGAGCGGTAGCTTGAAGCCGGTGCGAAAATCGTCGCCGTCCGTGCGGCTGGAAAACCCCACTGCCTTACGGGCTGACTCTGCCGCGATGCGGGCCAGCAAAGCCTCTCCCTGCGGATTGACTTGATCTTCGGCCAGGCCGTCGATGCGCTGGATGTCATAGGTTGTCGGCACAACTGTCACCGTCTGACCGACGGAACCGACTTCGATCCGCACTTGGGCGGGCGCGTCGCGATCAAAGCCGATGATGAGATGGCCGCTTTGAGAGGCAAGACCTTCGGAAACGCCGTCTACCGTGATGCGGGCTCGGGGGGTCGTGCGGCCGAGCACGAACCCGCCCTGCTGCGCCTTGCCGGTTAGGTGAAGCGCCGGTATTGCGGCTTTTGCGGCGACGGTCAGGCCAGAGCTGAGCAGGCCCCCCAGAGCCGCGCGGCGGTGGAAACTGGTCAGGGATTGGTCGCCTGCCAGCGCGCCAGAGCTTCGGCGGGGCCGGCATAGGCTTCCTGCAGGGGCGCGCTCCAATAGCGCAGAGCTTCCAGCGGGATTTTCACGCCAGACACCGCGCAGACCACGTAGCGACCGGGCCTTAAGACCGCGAACTCGCCGTCACCATAGTGAAGGGAGGCGATATCGGCACCCAGGTTGGGATCGTGAGCGTTCATGGCACCATTGTAAACGACCCGGGCAAGGGGAGCTAGAAAAGATCGCCTTGGTTGGCGGCAGTCGGTTTGGAGGACTTGGCCTTGGTTAGCCCGGGCGGCAAAGACGGCGTTCCGTCGATCACCGCGTCACGGGCCTGATCGGCGAAGACCAGCCGCACGTTCTCGCCGACGGAAAGGCTTGCCCCCTCGCGGACCAGACCGCCATTGGCGCGGTGTACCCGGGCGAAGCCGCGCTTGAGCGGTGCGCTGGGGTCTACTGAGACGTAGAGCTTGGCGAGGCTGGCCAGCCGCTCGGCCGTGCGATCCAGGTTGCGGGCAATGGCGGGTTGCAGGCGCAGGGCCAGTCGACCTAGTCGCTCAGTCTGGACGATCTGCGGGCGTTGCAGCAGGGCAGGATTAAGCCGCGAGGTGGTGGCGATCAGGTGGGTGCGGTGCGCGGCCACATTACGCTCCAGCGCCGCGCCGAGCCGGCTCTTGGCATGGTTGAACCGCTGGGCGGCCAGTTCCAGCAGGTCGGGCACGCGGGCTAAGCTGCGGTTTAGGGTCTCGACCCGACCGCGGCGGTCTTCCACCAAACGCCCGCCGGAACGATGCAGGCGGCTGGTCAGATCAGCGATACCAGCGCGCAGTTCGGCCAGCACGGGGGTGGCGATCTCGGCGGCGGCCGTCGGGGTCGGGGCGCGGCGATCAGAGACGAAGTCAATCAGGGTGGTGTCGGTCTCGTGACCGACGGCGGAGATCAGGGGGATGGCGCTGGCGGCCACGGTGCGCGCCAGGGCCTCGTCATTAAATGGCCAGAGGTCCTCTACCGATCCACCGCCGCGTGCGACGATCAGGATGTCGGGGCGCGGCACGATGCCGTCCGGCATCATGGCGTTGAACCCGTCAATAGCGGCGCGGACCTGGGCGGCGGCGGCGTCGCCCTGCACCACCACCGGCCAGACGATCACCCGACAGGGCCAGCGATCGCGGATGCGGTGCAGAATGTCGCGGATCACCGCGCCAGTCGGACTGGTGATCACCCCAATGACCGAGGGCATGGCGGGCAGGGGCCGCTTGCGCGCGGTGTCGAACAGCCCCTCGGCATTGAGCCTGGCCTTCAGACGCTCGAGCTGGGCCAGCAGGGCGCCGACCCCGGCGGCTTCCATGGTTTCGATGACGATCTGATAGCGGGATCCAGCTGGATAGGTGGTGATCTTGCCGGTGATCACCACCTCCAAACCCTGTTCGGGCCGGATGCCGAGATTGCGCACCGAGCCCTTCCAGACCACCCCGTCAATGGCCGCGCGTTCGTCCTTGATGGTCAGATAGACGTGGCCATTGCCATGGTGGGTGACCTTCGATAGCTCGCCGCGTAGACGGACGAAGCCATAGGCATCTTCCAGGGTGCGCTTGAGCGCCTGGGCCAGCTCAGAGACCGAATAGGGCCGAGCATTGTCGGTGGTGATTTCTGACTCAGGCGCGAGGTCGCTCATGGAGGTAGGTTAGCGGGGGACGGGGCGCGGGGCTAGGTGGGTGAAGC
>JANPNB010000476.1:0-3409 GCA_031427275.1 Alphaproteobacteria bacterium
CGGCAATTTCGACGGGGTGCACCTGGGCCATCAGAGCGTAATTGCCCTGGCGGTGCAGGCCGCGAAAGACTTGGGCACGCCCTGCGGTGTGATCAGCTTCGATCCGCATCCGCGCCGGATATTCCAGCCCGATTCGCCGCCCTTTCGGCTGATGACCACCGATCAGCAGTGTCGTGCACTTGCAGACCTGGGCGTAGACCTCCTCTACATCCTGCCCTTCGACACCGAGATGGAACACCTCACAGACCGCGCGTTCGTTACCCGAGTGCTGCATGAGGGCTTAGGCGTGCGCCATGTCAGCGTCGGCTTCGACATCTCGTTCGGCTATGGCCGCACCGGCAGCCCGGAACTGATGGGCCAGTACGGCCAGGAACTGGGCTTCGGCGTATCGGTTGCCCAAGCGCTCGGCGACGGCCATGCCAAGTTCTCCTCCACCGCCGTGCGCCAAGCCCTGCGCGACGGCCAGCCGCAGGTCGCGGCCCAGATCCTGGGTCGGCCCTTCGCCATCGAGGGCATGGTGGTCAAGGGCCGCCAGCTTGGCCGCACGCTCGGCTTCCCCACCGCCAATGTGGCCCTGGCCGACTATGTGGTGCCAAGGCTCGGCGTCTACGCCACCCGCACCCGCCTGCCTGACGGACGAGAAGTGCCCGGCGTCGCCAATATCGGGGTTAACCCGACGATTGAGGGGGAAATCGAACCGCGCCTAGAGGTCTGGCTCTTCGACTTCGACGAAGACATCTATGACCAGGTGATCGAGACCGACCTGGTGGCCTTCCTCCGCGACGAGGCCAAGTTCGATGGGCTGGCAGCGATGACCGCGCAGGTGATGGCTGACGCGGCAGAGGCGAGGCGGGTTTTGGGGGTGGGGTAAGCCCGCTGAATTACCTTGCTTGATCCAAAAAATGTATATACAAAATAATTATGGACGTCACGTTCGACCCGGGCAAAGACGCTGCCAACTTGGCCAAGCATGGCATTTCGCTTTCCCGGGCCGCCGAGTTTGACCTGGGGGCGGCCATCATCACGGTCGATGATCGTTTTAACTACGGAGAGGTCCGGTATCGGGCTTTCGCCTACCTGGACGGGGAAGGCCGTTGTCTGGCTTTCACGATAACGGATTTAGCCGAGATCCGCGTCATCAGCTTTCGACGCGCAAGGCAAAAGGAGATGAAGCGCTATGGCCTCTAAGCCTCAACCCTGGGATCACCCGGACTTCGACGATAACCCAGAATGGACCGAAGCAGATTTCGCCAAGGCACGCCCGGCTTCGGAAGTCTTGCCACCCGAGCTCTACCAAGCGCTAACGCGCGGACGTGGTCCGGCGAAGAACCCGACCAAGAAGCCTGTGTCGATCCGATTATCAGCGCGCGTCCTGGATCATTATCGCGCACAGGGAGTGGGCTGGCAAACGCGGCTGAATGCTGACCTTGAGGGTTTGATTGAGAAGCAGCGAGTGTGAGTGGGGAGAGAACTAAGTCGAACCGCAGTTCATGCACCACCGCCAATTTCTGCTTCAAAGTCATTTGAAATTCAAGCAAGTCTACTTGAGTTAGCCTGTTGTCACAGCGATTAGGTGTGGTTCCCACCGTCGGTTCACTGCGAAGGACAATTCTCACGGATATGACGACGCGAGAGCACCACGATACAATGCTAAGCGAGACGGAGACATCTGACATTCTCCGCCGATATGAGCTCATCACTGCCTACGGTGCACCGGAGCCGGTTGTCGTCGATGGTGTAGTCTTTGATCTCAGATGTGAGCTCGACACAGAAGTGTGGCGCCCAGTTTCCCCTCTCGGATTCTACGGCAACCTCGCGGCTCTCCGCGGGCCACGCATAGCGTTCCCCTGGACTCCCGACGACTGGCGGGAAGCGATGCAAAAGGAGGGCGAGTTGATCGAAGCGAGAGCAGGTAGCACTGTCAGGATCGCCATGGTGACAACGGCGAACCTAGCGACGACATTCAAAGACTTCGAAGTACCCGAAGGTCGGGAACGAAAACTTGCTTACATCTCGGTGTTCTCTCCCGACGGCTCGCTCAAGCTGGCCGAGCCGCCGCTGCTGATTCTCGCTGAGACAGCCACTGCTATTCAAATCACAATGGGCAATCATGCTGCAGCCTATCGAGGCCTTGTTGCCAAGCTTGAGCGAGAAACAGGTCTCGCGGATCTTGAGTCCATGCTCGATGAACCAGTCGAGCATTGGACAAAACCACAAGGCCCCATGACTCCTGCCTACGGTGAGGCCCTATTCGCACTGAAGGATGCCATTAGTGATGGTGACGAACATGCATATGCCGGGTTTGGTTACCTGATGGCGCGTGCAGAAGCCGAAGCTCAACTACTCGAACCTGCTTCCCGCGAACGCCAAGCGGAAATTTATCGCACAAGAGGCACGGCCGCCCGCCGAAGGCAGAGCCGAACGCGGACCGAACGCCTTCGGGATTACGCGAAGCTTATCCAAAGTGAAAATAGGTCCATTTCACTAGGTGCCTGCGCGCGCGCCGTGGCAGCGATCGTCGCCAAAGATTCGACCTGGAAATTATCTTCGGATCCCAAATGGATCTCCAAGCACATCAAGGAGCTTTTTGAGATCAAGCAAGGTACCGCGCAGCTGGAATACAAGCCAGGGAGTCAGCGGACCCAGGGGAGCTAACCTCAGGACGCCAGGGGATGTCCAGAGGTCGTCGGCTGTGTCGAAGCGTTACGGCGTCTAGCACTGCTTCATCGCAAACTGGATTCAGCCAAAAGATGTATTCCGATTGGTTTCATAGTGTCCCCGCCTTGATTTCTGCAGTCGCCGCGCTTGTGTGGGCTCTCCGACGGAGGCGCTAAGCACCGGGGGAAGTCAAACCCTCGGAGTGCACAGTGAGGTATCCGGAATTGCGGGATGCATAAGCATCGACCTAACCGGCATGCCCCGCGCGTCTGGGTTCCCTTGCAGGTAAGCCGGGATGCCAGCCTGAGTTCGATTGCGAGAACTTGAAGGGCTTCTGTTCCCCGCCCACCTCTGCTACATCGCCCCCCATGACCTTGGTTCGGATAGACACGCGAATTACGCGCCCGGCGTGACGTTGCCGGACATGTTCCAGCGCGCGCCGGGATCGCCCGACCAACCTCAATCCGAACCTCTTGGAACATCCCATGGCTGACGACGCCGAACATCCTTCGCGCGATTACCGCGAGACCGTATTTCTTCCCGACACCCCGTTCCCCATGCGCGGTGGCTTGCCCAAATTGGAGCCGGAGATCCTGGCCAAGTGGGAGGCCCAGGGGCTCTATCACGCTGTGCGCGCCGACCGGCAGGCCAAGGGCGCGCCGCTGTTCGTGCTGCATGACGGGCCGCCCTATGCCAACGGCGCGATCCATATCGGCCACGCGCTGCAGAAAACCCTGAAGGACTTCGTGGT
>JANPNB010000477.1:0-3274 GCA_031427275.1 Alphaproteobacteria bacterium
ACATGCAGGCGTTGCCGACAGCCGAATGTGGACGGCTCAGTGCGCAGCACTTGCGGACGTTCACCGCACACTGGCGTATGACCGTCGCGGTTTCGGCTGTCGGCAACGCCTGCATGTAGAAAGACGACTAGGGGCCCCAGCTCCTGCGTCCCAAGCTGCGAGAATGACCCTGCCTGAAGGAATTGATCGTTCTGTTGTCTTCACGCTGGCTGCGTGGCCCTCAGCCGCCCCACCCGCTCAATCGACGCCTCCGCTTCGGCCATGATCCGCGCTAAGATCTCCCCGGCCGACAACACGTCGCGCACCCCGCCTGCCGACTGGCCCATGGCAAAGCACGAGCTGTCAGGGTCCAGACCTTCGATCTGGCCGCCGATACCGCCCATCACCCCGGCTTGGCTCGACAGCATGGCCTGCTGCGGGAAGGGTTGAATGTCCTGCGGCCGAGCTTCCCAGCCCTCCACATAGGGGTTCTTCTGCACCCGCATGGGTTTGCCCGAGTAACTCCGAGTACGGATGGTAGCTTCGTCGGTGGCCGCGACAATGGTCTCGCGATAGAGCCCACCGGCATGGGCTTCGGTCGAGGCGATAAACCGCGTGCCCATCCAGACGCCCACCGCACCCAGCGACAACATTGCCGCCAGACCGCGCCCGTCATAGAGCCCACCCGCACCCACCACTGGGATTTTCACCGCCTCAACCGCCTGCGCCACCAAGGGCAGCGTGCCGACCAGACCGGTATGACCACCGCCCTCGCCACCCTGACAGATCACCGCGTCGCAGCCCGCCTGCTCGGCCTTGACCGCGTGCTTGACCGCGCCGCAGACCACCATGACCTTCAGGCCCGCCTTCTTCAGCCGCTCCATGATCGGCATGGGAATGCCGAGGCCCGCGACAAAGCACGACGCGCCCTCCTCGATGATGATCTCCACCGAAGCGGTCAGGCTCTCCGGGCTAGCGGCCAGCAGGTCCACGCCAAACGGCCCCTTGGTCAAGGCTTTGACCTTACGCATTTCCGCCCGGATGAAGTCTGGACTGCGCCCGGCCATGCCCAGCACGCCGTATCCCCCGGCATTGGTCACCGCCGCCGCCAGCTCAGCATAGGAAACGCCCCCCATCCCCGCCAGCATGATCGGATGCTTGACGCCCAACAGGTCGCAGAGGGGGGTATGTAGGGTCATGGCGTTCTCTCCCGAGGTTTGGATGGGAGCATGGCGCCGCGCGCAGCTCTTGGGAACCATGACCTTGCGTTAGTCTTTGACGCGTCACCGCGTTGCGTATAAACTTGTTTCAACATTGGAGGCATACCATGGCGAAGAGCGCGACACTCACACTGCAACAATGGGGCAATAGCCTAGCTGTGCGAATTCCCTCCGCGGTGGCGCGTTCGGCTCACTTTAAGGTGGGCCAGCCGGTTGAAGTGTCGGTTCAGGACTCCAACGTGGTGGTTCGCGCCATTGGCGAGCCACGACTGACTCTAGCCCAGAAATTGGCCACCTTTGATCCCGACCGTCATGGCGGCGAAGCTATGGCAACCGGCCTGATCGGCACGGAGACCCTCTAGTGGCGAGTTGGTGTCCGGATCGTCGAGACATGATCTGGATAGACTTCAACCCGCAAGTCGGTCGCGAGATGAAAGATGTTCACCCCCTGTTGGTCCTGTCGCCGCGCGAGTTCAACGAACGCACTGGGATAGTCATAGGTCTGCCAATGACGACGGCATCCTACAACGCCACAAACCCGTTCGCCGTCATGATCAGCAACGCCAAGGGTGTGACCAGCTACGTCCTAGGCCATCAACCAAAGTCCTTCGACTGGCGAGCCAGAGGTGCCAAACCGCACCCGCTGAAGCAGGTATCAGTGGACGCATACGAGCGCGTTTGTGAGACGCTGAACCAGATCATTGAGATCGGGAGCTAAGCCACCCCCGCCAAACTTCCCGGCTCCACCGCATAGACGCTGGAGCAATACTCGCACGTCACCCGGATCTTGCCGTCGCCTTCCACCATGTCGGCGCGTTCCTGCGCGCTGAACGAGGCCAGCACCCCTTCGATGCGGCTTTGCGAACACCGGCAGACTGCCGCCATCGGCTTGGCGTCAAACACCCGCACGCCGTCCTCATGGAATAGGCGGAACAACAGGGTTTCGGCTGACAAGGTTGGGTCTAGAAGTTCATCTTCGCCCAGGGTCTCGAAGAACGCCTGGGTGCGACGCCAGGCCTCTTGGGTCGGACCTCGCGCTTCGTCTTCGGCAATGTTCTGGATCAGCATGCCGCCAGCCCGCCAAGTCATACCGTCGCCCACATCGCTCTGGCCCACCGCTAAGCGCACCCGGGTCGGTGTTTGCTCGGACTGCGCGAAATACTGCTCCGCACAGAGCGCCAAGGTCTCGCCCTCAATGGCCGTAACACCCTGATACCGATCCATGTCAGGACCTTGATCCACGGTCATGATGAACACGCCTTGGCCCAGCAATGACTTGGCACCTGGCCGCGCGAACCCCGTTGCCAGCGCCGCCACAGCTTCGGCGTCATACCGGCAATAGCCGCGCAAATGGCCCGCCGTGTCATAGTCGCAGACCACATAGCGCACGGGCCCGTCGCCCTGAGCCTGGACGATCATCCGCCCATCGAACTTAAGGTTAGACCCTACCAGGGCCGCCAACGCGCAGGTCTCACCCAGCAGATTGGCCACGGCCTCCGGATAATCGTGCGCCGCCAAGATCGTATTGACCGCCTCGCCCAGCCGCACCGTGCGACCACGCACCGGCTCACCCTCAATCTGAAAGGGCGTGACGCGATCATCTGGAGCTAGGGTCAGGCTCAAGGTCAAATTGTCCCAAAGCACCAGGCCAGGATCGACTTCTGAGCATGAATGCGATTTTCGGCCTCATCCCAGACCAGGCTGCGCGGACCGTCGATCACCTGGTCAGTCACCTCTTCGCCCCGATGGGCGGGCAGGCAATGCAGGAAGACGCTGTCCGAAGCCGCGAGGTCGAGAAGGTCCTGATCGACCTGATAGGGCTCCAGCGCCTCAATCCGCGCGTCATGATCCACATCTCCCATCGAAACCCAGGTGTCGGTGATCACGCAATCAGCGCCAGCGACGGCCTCACGGGCGTCACGGGTCGTCTCGATCCGACCCTGCTGCTCTGCCGCACGGGCAAGGTCCATCAGATCAGGGTGATAGAGCGCAGGCGTCGCAATGTTCAATTTGAACCCTAGTTTCGGGGCCGCATGGATGAAGCTGGCGCAGACATTATTGCCGTCACCGACCCA
>JANPNB010000478.1:0-2422 GCA_031427275.1 Alphaproteobacteria bacterium
CCGTCCAGATGGTTTTGCCGAGCATCAAGGTCGAGGAGCCGCCAAGCAGGTCCGGGATCACGAACTCGCCGACCATGGGGATGAAGCAGAGCAGGGCACCTGCCGCGACGCCGGGCAGAGAGATGGGAAAGGTCACCCGCCAGAAGGCTTGGCTCGGCGTGCAGCCGAGATCGGCAGCGGCTTCCAGCAAGTTCTCCTGTTGGCGTTCAAGCACCGCAAACAATGGCAAGACCATGAACGGCAGATAGGCGTAGACTAGGCCAATATAGACGGCGACGTTCGTATCCATAATCGCCAGAGGCGGCAGGTGCAGGGCGGCCAGGACGGCGTTCAGCAAGCCGCCGGGCTTGAGGATACCGATCCAGGCATAGATGCGGATGAGGAAGCTGGTCCAGAACGGTAGGATTACCGCCATCAGCAGGACCTGGCGCGCGCCGGGCGAGCACCGCGACATGCCGTAGGCCATGGGATAGCCAATCAGAAGCAGGATTGCGGTGCCGATGGCGGCGAACTTCAGGCTAGAGAGATAGGCGGCGAGATAGAGGTGGTCCTTGGTCAAGCGAGCATAGGTTTCGAAGTCTAAGGCTCGGAGAAACTTAAAAATTCCGGAAAATCCCTGAGCCGACATAAGTTTTGGCGCATAGGGAGGGATGGCGAGCGCGGCATCGGAGAGCGATAGTTTCGCTACCAACACAAACGGGAAAACGAAGAACAGGCTGAGCCACAGGAAGGGCGCTAGCGCGGTCCATCCTCTGCGGCGCGGGGGGGTCACGAGGTCAGCACGACGGCAGCATCGGGGGTGAAACTGAGCCAGACGGTATCGTCCCAGTCGATGGGGCGGTCCACTAAGCGCGAGGTGTTAGCCCGGGCCGCGCGGACGGTTCTGCCGCCTTCAAGCTCCACCACATAGATGGTCCAGTCACCCAGATAGCCGATGTCGGCGACGCGGCCGGAGAGCTGATTGGCGCCAGGAGCATTCGGCTCCTGGCTGACGGCAATCTTTTCGGGTCGGACGGCGAGCCAGACGGTTGTGCCGGTCGCAAGAGGGGCGTCTGCCAGTGCCTCAAATCCGGCCGCATTGGCTGGCGTTCCGAGGCGCGCCAGCTTGTCGTCGGCCTTGATGACCGTAGCCTCAAACACATTTACGTCGCCGATGAAGTCGGCCACGTAGCGGCTGTTGGGAGCTTCATAGACGTCTGCCGGGCGGCCGATCTGCACGATCTGTCCGGCGCGCATCACCGCGATCCGATCGGCGGTGATCATAGCCTCTTCCTGATCATGGGTGACAATCAGGAAGGTCATGCCCAGGCTCTGTTGCAGGGCCATGAGCTCGAACTGCGTCTCTTCGCGGAGTTTCTTGTCGAGAGCGGCCATGGGCTCATCGAGCAAAAGCATTTTGGGGCGCGGGGCGATGGCACGGGCTAAGGCGACGCGCTGCCTTTGGCCACCAGACAGTTGGTCGGGTTTGCGGCGTGCTAGGCCCTCAAGTCGAACCAGGGCCAGCATCTCGACGACACGGTCAGCGATCTGGGTTTTCGGCAAACCCTTCAGGCCAAAGGCAATATTCTGTTCGACACTGAGGTGGGGGAAGAGGGCGTAGGATTGGAACATCATGTTGACTGGACGTTGGTGCGGCGCGCGACCGGCGAGATCCTCTCCCGCCAAAGTCACTCGTCCAGAATCGGGTGCCTCGAACCCGGCCAAGATACGCATCAAGGTGGTCTTGCCGCAGCCAGATGGACCTAAGAGTGCGAAGAACTCCTTCTCATAAATATCCAGCGAGACACCGTTGACGGCTACGTCTTCGCCGAACCGTTTGGTGACATTTTCGAACCGGACCAAGGGCTTGGCTGTCGGGTCAGTCCAGGGCGCAAAGGTTGAGCGGACAGCGCCGATGTTGAGGCGCGGCGCTTTGCTCATTGGCCGGTCTGGACGTGCGTCCACTGCCGATTGACCTCTCGGACCAGAGCCTGGTCCTTGGCTTTGGTGACGAATAACCGGTTGAACACATCCGGCGGCGGGTAGATATTTGGATTGTCGCGCACGCTGGCCTCGACCAGAGGCGTCGCGGTCTGGTTGGCATTGGCGTATTTGGTGAAGTTCGATGCCTTGGCGATCACCGCTGGTCGCAACATGAAATCCATGAACTTGTAGGCCACGGCTGGGTTCGGGGCGTCCGCAGGAATGGCAAACACGTCGAACCAAACTTGGCTGCCTTCCTTGGGGATTGCGTACTCGACCTTGACCTTGCCGCCCGCCTCAGCGGCGCGGGCTTTGGCCTGCAGGATGTCGCCGGAATAGCCAATGGCCAAGCATATATCCCCGTTGGCCAGGGCGTTGATGTATTCCGAAGAATGGAATTTTCGCACATGGGGCCGGGCGACCATCATCATGTTGGTGGCGGTTTGATAATCGGCTATGG
>JANPNB010000479.1:0-7807 GCA_031427275.1 Alphaproteobacteria bacterium
ACTTTTGGCGTGGCAGCCGTTGCCACCAAACGCCACGCGCCAAAGGCAAACAACGCCAATGCAGCACCCGCCCAGGCGCGGATCGAGCGGGCTACATCGCCGTCGATCATAGTTTTCCACAGGGGTTGGTCTGCATAGCTGGCTTGCTCGAATGACCACAGCCCCATCAGGCCTGCGCCCAGAACGGCCGCTAAGGCTGAGAGCAGCCAGCCGGGAGTAATCTCCATCTGTGACAGGGCTGCCCGGCGTGGGAATGCCCGGCGGAAAGGGAGCAAGATGACCGCAAGCGCGCCAAGGGCCGCCGTTTCCTCCCAGATGAAGCCCTTTAATAGTGCCAAGGGTGCCGCCACCAGAAGCACGACAAGTGTCGCAGCCCACGCGCCGTCTAGCCGGGCTCGGAGCCCAAATGCGAGCATCACGAGCGCTAGTCCAAGCAGACTGGAGAGGAAGTGACTGGTCTCGATCAAGAGCTCGGGAGCCGCTTCGTAAACGGCCAGGAAGCGCTCTGGCACTGAGGGCGTGGCCCCCGACGCCAAGAGTTCGACCCCTGCCGATAGCGTCAGCAGCGCTGCGGCGAACGGGGCCACGGCGAACAATGCCGGCTTAATCTCGCGCCAGATTTGCACGTCTCACCCTTTGAACCCTGACCTCAATCCTGATCTCTATGCGCGTCTTCGGCACGAATACGAACTTGGCGCTCGAAATCGAAAATCACACAGGTGTTCCTATCGCTTGCTCCTGGCCAGCCCGACGCTAATGTATGGTCGATAATCTATGATCACGGGAGAGTTTCATGGCCGACTTTGGTGGCGGTGACATTGACGCATTTGCTGGCCAGGTCCGCGACTGGCTGGAGGCCAATTATCCGCCGGAATTGAAGGACCCCAATGCCGAGACCGACCCCGAAGCCGTTTGGGGTGGACGGGCTTTTCAAGGATCAAGTGATCCACAGATCATCTGGATGAAACGCGCAGCAGCCGTGGGCTGGACTGCACCGACTTGGCCCAGAGCCTATGGCGGTGGTGGCCTGAGCCCGGCCGAAGGACGGGTTCTGGAAAAGGCGCTCTCAGTAGGTCGTTATCGCCCACCCTTAGCATCGTTCGGCATTTGGATGCTCGGCCCGGTCTTGTTGGAATACGGGACCGAAGAGCAGAAACTTGAGCACCTGCCGCGCATTATTGAAGGCGATTTCCGTTGGTGCCAGGGCTATTCCGAACCCGGTGCCGGATCGGATTTGGCGGCCCTGCAGACCAAGTGCGAAGACAAGGGCGACCACTGGCTGATCAACGGGCAAAAGGTGTGGACCAGCTACGCCAACAAGGCCGACTGGTGCTTTTGCTTGGTGAGAACCGATACGTCCAAGAAGCACGAGGGTATTTCGTTTGTGCTGATTGATATGACCACGCCGGGGGTTGAGACGCGGCCGATCCAATTGATTTCGGGCGAGAGCCCGTTTTGCGAAACCTTCTTTACCGACGTGAAGGTGCCGAAGAACCGGTTGATCGGGAAGGTCAATGGCGGGTGGGAAATCGCTAAGCGGCTGTTGCAATATGAGCGGCAGAATATCTCTGGTGGCTTCGGGTCCGGCGGCGGCGCTGGTGGGTCGGCAGGTGACCTGGGTCAGGTGGCCAAGAGTTATCTGGGGGCTGAGGCGGATGGCGCGTTGGCTGACCCTGATCTGAGAACTCGCATCACCCGGAATAAGATGGATTTTGATTGTCTTTACAAGACGATAGCGCGAACCGCCGCCGAAGCTAGGACCTCGAATGGTCCGTCAGCAGCAACCTCAATCATCAAATATGCTGCTGCGACCTTTGCTCAGGAACGGTCAGAATTGATGGTCGAGTCCATGGGGCACCAGGGGTTGGGTTGGGAGGGCGAGAGCTTTACACCCGCTGAATTGATCGCCACCCATGGCTGGTTGCGATCCAAGGGCAACTCGATCGAGGGCGGAACTTCTGAGGTTAATGTCAATGTGGTGGCCAAGCGCGTGCTTGGCCTGCCCGATCCGAAATAGTTAGGGACGAAGGTAGATGGCGGATTTTGGCGCAGAGAGTGGATTTCGGGCTGAGGCCAAGACGTGGCTTGAGGCCAATTTTCCGCTGACCTTAAAGGGCGATCCTGCCGCGCAGATGGCCGCAGCCATGGGCGGACGAGAGAGCGTCGACGCCAAGGCTTGGCGCGAAGCCATGGGGGCCAAGGGCTGGGGCACACCGACTTGGCCCGCGCAATACGGCGGCGGCGGGTTATCGCGGGCCGACGCGCGGATCCTCGCCGAAGAGATGGCGACGATCGGCGCACGCAATCCCATCGGCGGGATGGGCGTCATGATGTTTGGCCCTACCTTGGTAGAATACGGCACCGAGGAGCTGAAGCGCCAGCATCTGCCAGGCATCATCACCGGCACGGTGCGTTGGTGTCAGGGCTATTCGGAGCCTGGATCTGGGTCGGACCTGGCCAGCTTGCAAACCCGCGCCGTGGACATGGGCGACCACTACCTCGTGTCGGGGAGTAAGATTTGGACAAGTGGGGCCAATCTCGCAGACCGATGTTTTTGTTTGGTGCGGACCGACACATCCAAGAAGCATGAGGGCATCAGCTTTCTGCTGATCGACATGAAGGCACCCGGGGTCGAGGTGCGGCCCATCCTGCTGATCAACGGCACCTCGCCGTTTTGCGAAACCTTTTTCACCGACGTGAAGGTGCCCAAGGACCAGCTGTTTGGACCGTTGAACGGCGGTTGGACGGTGGCCAAGCGGTTGTTGCAATTTGAACGGGATAATATCTCGGCCAGCCTCGGCGGGGGATCAATCGGCGCACCGGCTCAGGCGCTGAGCGTTCGCCAATCGGCCATCGACTATGTGGGGCTGGACGATGACGGCATGCTGGCCGACGGCGATTTCCGCAAGCGGGTGACCGAGCATCTGATGGAAGCCCAGACCTTCCAGCAGACGGTGCGTCGCGCCGCCGATGAAGCCAAGTCAAACAATGGGCCATCAGCCGTCAGTTCGATTATGAAATATGCCGGAGCCAAGCTAGCCCTGGACCGCAATGACCTAATCGTTGAAGCCCTGGGTGCCAACGGTTTGGGCTGGAGCGGTGAAGGTTTTGCAGGGCCGGAACTGGCGGCGGTGCGCACATGGTTGCGATCAAAAGCCAACTCGATTGAAGGCGGGACCTCTGAGATTAATTTGAACGTGGTGTCCAAACGGGTTCTGGGGTTACCTGATCCCAAATAGGTGACTCCACGCGACCAGATATTTGTGCTATTTTGAAGCTAATTATATGAAATATTGGGAGATTATTTGATGGCCGATTTTGGTGGTTCTGATTTGGACGGCTTTCGCGCTGAAGCGGCGGCATGGTTGGATGCCAATTTTCCGAAGTCCTTGGGCAAGGACTTAGCCGCGCTACAGGCCATGGCCTTCAGCCCTGAGACTGCCAGTGGCGATTTCGCGGTCTGGAAGGAGGCCATGGGGACCAAGGGTTGGGGCGTGCCCACCTGGCCTACCCAGTATGGCGGCGGCGGGCTGAGCACGGCGGAAGCTCGCGTCCTGGCGCAAGAGATGGCCAAGATCGGCGCGGTAAATCCTATCGGCGGCATGGGCGTGGGCATGTTCGGCCCCACCCTGCTGGAATACGGCACCGAAGAGCAGAAGCGCAAATATATCCCCGACATCGTCACCGCCAAGGTGCGCTGGTGTCAGGGTTTCTCTGAACCGGGTGCCGGTTCAGACCTCGCAAGTCTTCAGACACGAGCCGAAGATAAAGGTGACCATTTCCTCGTCAATGGTTCGAAGATTTGGACCAGCGGCGCACAGTATGCAGACATGATATTCTGTCTGGTACGCACCGACACCTCCAAGAAGCATGAAGGCAATTCCTTCGTGGTCTTCTCAATGGCTGACACTGGTGTTGAAATTCGACCCATTCTTTTGATTGCTGGGAACTCGCCGTTCTGTGAGACTTTCATCACGGACGTGAAGGTGCCCAAGGAAAACTTGGTCGGGCCGTTGAACGGCGGCTGGAGCGTGGCCAAGCGGCTGTTGCAGCATGAGCGTTCAGGCATGAACGGCGCGCGCGGTGGCGGCGGGGCTGGGAAGGAACCGGCGCTGGGTGTCGTTGCGAAGAAGTATGTGGGCGAGGATAGCCAAGGCCGTTTGGCCGACAGCGACCTGCGTACCCGGATCATCATGAACGAGATCGACCAGAAGGCGCTGATGCAAACGGTACGGCGCTCTGCCCTTGAGGCGAGAGGTAATTCCGGGCCGTCGGCGGCGACCTCGATCCTGAAGAACGCCAATATGAAGACCATGCAGGACCGGGCGGAACTGACCCTAGAATTCATGGGTCATCAGGGGCTGGGCTGGACCGGCGGCGGGTTTGATGCTGACGAACTGGCTGCGGTGCGCGGCTGGCTAAGCGGCAAGGCCGGTTCGATCTATGGCGGGTCCAATGAGGTGCAGAGCAATATTATCTCCAAGCGGATCCTGGGTCTGCCGGATCTAACCCAGGGGCGTTGACCCTAATCCTCCCCTCCTGGGGGAGGTGACCCGAAGGGGGCGCATTGAGGTGCGGGATGACAATGAGTTTTGAACGAACACATATTCACGGAGTTATTTGATGGCGGACGGTAGTGTGGATCTCGAAGGCTTTCGCACCGAGGCGCGAGGCTGGATCGAGGCGAATTTTCCTGCGGGGCTGAAAGGTCGCGCCAACCCGATGATGCGCGAAGAGATGGTCAAGCCGAGCGCGGACCAAGAGACTTGGCGCAAAGCAATGGGCGAAAAGGGTTGGGGCGTCCCGACCTGGCCTGCGGCCTATGGCGGTGGCGGCCTGTCGGGCGGCGAAGCGCGGATCATCCAGCAAGAGCTGGGTCGTGCCGGGGCCTATAATCCCATCGGCGGCATGGGCGTGATGATGTTCGGCCCTACTTTGCTGGAGTACGGCACCGAAGCCCAGAAACAAGAGCACATTCCACGTATCGTTCGGGGTGATGTGCAGTGGTGCCAAGGGTTCTCAGAGCCAGGTGCCGGGTCGGATCTGGCCTCACTTTCAACGAAAGCAGAAGACAAGGGCGACCATTATTTAATCAACGGCCAAAAGATATGGACTAGCGGCGCTCAATACGCTGATTGGTGCTTCTGCTTAGTTCGGACAGACACATCCAAGAAGCATGAAGGCATCAGCTTTGTGCTGTTCACCATGCATCAGCCCGGCGTCGAGGTTCGGCCGATCCCGTTGATTGCCGGCAATTCGCCGTTCTGCGAAACCTTTTTCACCGATGCCAAGGCTGACAAGAAAGACCTGGTCGGTCCGCTTAACGGCGGCTGGTCGATCGCCAAGCGGCTGTTGCAGCATGAGCGCTCGGGGCTTTCGGGCGCGGGCGGCGGCGGCATGTTCGGCGGCGGCAAGCCGCTGACCAAACTAGCCAAGGAATATCTGGGTGAGGATGCCCAGGGCCGCATCGCCGACAGCGACCTGCGCACCCGGATCATCGCCCACGAGATGGATGTCCGCGCGTTCCAACAGACCGCCATGCGCGCCATGCTGGAGGCCAAGGGCAATTCCGGCCCGTCTTCGGCCACCTCGATCATGAAGAACGCCGGCACCCACTGGATGCAGGAAAAGGCCGAGCTGACCCTGGAGATCATGGGTCATCAGGGCCTGGGTTGGGAAGGCGACGGGTTTAGTGCCGAAGAGCTGGGTGCTGTGCGCGGCTGGCTGGGCGGCAAGGCTTTCACCATCTATGGCGGCAGCCACGAGGTTCAGAACAACATCATCTCCAAGCGGATTTTGGGGTTGCCTGACCTGACGCAGAATAATTGATCCAATGCCGACCTTCGCCTTTCCCTCCCGTGTCATCCCGGAAAGCCCGCAGGGCTTGTCCGGGTCCCAGACGCGCGGGGATGGCCGGAGAGATCGGTGCTTCTGGATCCCGCACTTTCGCTTCGCTTCATGCGGGATGACAGCGGTGGGGTCTGACAACCAATTTCAAATCACAGACTAAACTAGGGAACCTAAAAAATGGCCGTTCTGAACGACGAACAGAGCATGCTCCGCGACGCAGCCAAGAGCTGGACGCAGGAAAAAAGCCCGGTCACCGCCTTTCGCAAGATGCGCGATAGCGGTGTGGATATCGGCTACGACGCCAACGCCTGGAACGAGATGGCCGAGATGGGCTGGGCCGGGGTGATCATTCCGGAAGAATATGGCGGGTCCGACTTTGGCTATCTTAGCCTTGGCCTGATCATGGAAGAGCTGGGTCGCACGCTCACCGCCTCGCCGCTGTTGGCCTCGGCCATGGGCGCGGCTTCGGCCCTGGTGCTGGGCGGGACCGACGCGCAGAAGTCAGAGTGGCTGCCTAAGATCGCAGACGGCTCGGCGGTTGGCGCGCTGGCGGTCGACGAAGGCGCTCACCACGCGCCCAGCAAGGTTGAGACCAGCTTCGCGGGTGGCAAGATCACCGGCAAGAAGTCCTTCGTGCTGGAGGGCTTCAAGGCCGACGTGTTGATCGTTTCGGCCAAGGGCCCGGACGGCATCGGGCTCTACCTGGTGCGCGGCGATGACGCTGGTGTCAGCCGTAGTCGCCTGGCCCTGGCCGACAGCCGCGGCGCAGCCAATATCGAGTTCAAGGGTGCGACCGCAGAGCCTCTGACCGGTGGAGCCGATACCTTGGAAAAGACCCTGGACCGCGTGCGGGCCGGGATCTGTGCTGAGATGCTGGGCGCTGCGGTTCAAGCCTTCGAAGTGACCTTGGATTACCTGAAGGTTCGCGTGCAGTTTGGCCAAGTGATCGGCTCGTTCCAGGCCCTGCAACACCGCGCGGCCAAGATGTTCACCGACCTGGAATTGGCGCGCTCTGCCGTGGAGGCTGCGCTCGCTGCCATCGACGCCGACAGCCCCGACGTGCCAGAACTGGTCAGCTTGGCCAAAGCCAAGATGGGCGACACCTTCCATGTGGTCTCTAACGAAATGGTGCAGATGCACGGCGGCATCGGCATGACCGACGCCCACGACGCGGGCTTCTATCTCAAGCGCGCCCGGGCCTGTGAAGCCGCGTTTGGCAGCCAGAGCTTCCACCGCGACCGCTATGCGCGGATCCAGGGCTATTGATCTGGCGCTGAGCTTTCTGAGTTGAGACCAAGACCCCTTCGGTGGAGACGCCGGAGGGGTTTTTGTTTGGGGTTGGAAGAGTTTGAACCACGGACCACACGGAAGTCACGGACTCGCAGTTGAAGGGCTCGGTCTAATTTGACGCGCGCAAAGCGCGCAATCAGATTTGAGGCTATGGCCGCTCGAGTGGCACTCCGTCCGTGCGTTCCGTGTGGTCCGTGGTTCAAATTCTTGTTGAGACTGGGTCTCGACGGATGGCGCAGACGGCGAAGCCCCATTCGCCACGAAGACACCAAGTTCACGAAGGCGGAAGGCCAAGGCGATTGCGGCATTCTCGGGTAGTTTTGAGAATCAGCCGTAGAACGGGGTCGTCAGTGTCGGAATCGATAACTACTCACTGCGGTGGAGTTTTGCTCCGCCAGTTTGGAGGTTAAAAAATTGGAAATCATGGACGTGGAGAAGGAGCTTGAAGAGCTTAGGCGACGAATTTGCCCGCTGGAGGAACTCATCGCGGCTTTGAGCCAATCACTCAACCCACCAATACTCTACGATTCAGGTGAGCAATCCTTTGGCTTTCGTTACGGAAAACCCGATGCAAGGCACTTCTGTCTCCTCAAGAGTGCACGGGCCGTGAGCGGTCTGAACGCTTGCTTGTACCTCGCTCGAGCTGGTTTCACGCAAGAGTTGGCCG
>JANPNB010000480.1:0-3990 GCA_031427275.1 Alphaproteobacteria bacterium
TGCAAGGCATGTTGACCCGCCAGCCCAGCGAGGACGTGCTGGTCCTGCGCCCAGATGTCGCATTGGCCGACTTCGAAGCGCAGAGCCAAACCTTCAGGATCGGCACCAATTCCGTTCGACGCGCCGCTTTCCTGCGTGGGCTCTACCCGAGGCTGGAGGTCACCCACTTCCGCGGCGCGGCCGATACCCGCCTTACCAAGCTGGATCAGGCGGAGGGCCAAAAACGCACTGACGGCAGCCGCGACGAACCGGTCCACGCCTTGGTCATGGCCGCCGCCGGCTTGGCCCGGATCGGCAGCGCAGATCGCATCGCCAAGGTCTTTGCCCGCCAAGACATGCTGCCCTCGGCCTGCCAGGGCATCGTCACGGTGGAGTGCCGGAGCCACGACTGGACGACCCGAGCGGCTCTTCTCGCCATCTCAGACCCCGTCACCGCCCACTGCGCTGCCGCCGAGCGCGAAGTGCTTTGGACTCTAAACGGCGACTGCAACAGCGCCATCGCCGCCCACGCGGAGATCACCAACGGCATAATGACCCTGGATACCTGCGTGCTCGGACCCACGACCAGCCTTTCGGCACAGGTTACCGGACGGGCGGATCGCTCGCGAGAGCTCGGCCGCGACGCCGCCTTGCGGCTTTTGGCTCAAGGTGCAGCGGAAATCTTGGCGGCAGGCAGACGCGACTAGAGCCCGCTCCAACAACCTAGAACATCCGGGCTTGCGCCAAGGGGGCCAAGTCAAACGTTCGCTTGGCGGGATTCCAATCGACCGGCCGCGAGCAAAACTTCCAGTTTGAGAACGCAATCTTGGCCGCATTCTTCTGGCCACACGGCACGCCGCCAAGATCCAGATAGAGGCGGGGTTTCGGACCCTTGGTATCAATGGCCGCGCCATAGACAGTGTCTTCATAGACCTTCGTCGCCGTGCCGACCGGGCCGCTGGCGAAGATCGCGACGCCCGCGCCGCTCTGGCCCGCTGCCATAGCTGAGGCCGCGCCATCACAATTATAGCCATTGAGATCAATGACATAATCTAACGCTCCGTCCCCGGTCAGGTCACCGACCTTGATCAGCTCCGGCGATTTCCCGGGCTGCCCACCATAGCCACGACACTCGGCATTCAAACTTGCAAGATGTTTGCGCACCTCCGAGGGAACCGCGTTGATCTGGGGTGCAGCCGAGGCTGTAGAACAAGAAGCGGCTACCAAGAACAGGATGATCCAGCGCATAGCGAGCCTCCAACGGCGAAAGCCAAGCTTAGGTCAAATCCAGGAGAGTCCGAAATCACAGTCCGATGACCAGGACACTCAGTTTGCACCAAGACAATCCCAGTGCCAAGAATAGCTCATGTCACAACACACCCTCTCCACCGCAGCTCTTGCAATCGCGCTCTTGCTCCCATGCAGCGCCATCTGTCAGCCACCGCTGGAAGGTGGAGCCGGGCGCGCCGCCCGCGTTGTGGATGCCTTTCATGCCGCTCTGAAGGCGGGAGACACCGCCGCCGCTGCTGCGATGATCAGCGACAGGGCGGTCATCTACGAAGCCGGGGAGGCTGAGCGATCAAAGGTCGAATATAGCGCCAGCCATCTGGCCGCCGACGCCGCCTTCGAGAAAACCGCCCAGGCTCAGATTCTGCGCCGCACCGGCGACGCGGTTGGCCGCACGGCCTGGATCGCCACCGAGGGCCAAATTGAGACCGGGTCGGGGGAAACCCGCAAAAGCCGCATGACCACCGAGACCATGGTCTTAGAGGCCATTCATGGAGACTGGCGTATCGTCCACATTCACTGGTCGTCGCGGGCGGCGCGTCCCTAAGGAGCCGTCTTAATTGGCAGGTGATAGGCCACCTCCGCCCCCGGCCCCACCGGGATTTCCAGGGCAACCCAAGCCGCCGTTAGCGCCACTCCGCCCAGATAGAAGGCGGCTGCTAGCGGTAGGGTGAGCGCCAACAAGCTTCCCAAGCGAAAGTCCGGTACCCACCGCCGCGCAAAGGTGAAGGTCAGCACAAAGTAGGGGTTCAGCGGCGAGATCAGATTGGTCACGGTATCGCCCAGCCGGTAGGCCGCTGTGGTCATCTCCGGCGACACGCCCAGCAACATCATCATCGGGGTCGCGACCGGCGACATGGCGGTCCACTTGGCTGAGCCCGACGCGATCAGAAAATCCAGCCAAGCCGACATGGTGGCCAGCAACGGCAGCAATAGCGCCGGGGGCGCATTCAGCGCCCGCAGTTGCTGTGCACCCAAGATTGCCGTGATCGGCCCCAGATTGGACCAGGTGAACATCGCCACAAAATGGGCCGCAAAGAATATCAGAACCAGATAGGGCAGCATCCCCTCCAACCCCTTGACCATCATATCCACCACGTCGCGGTGAGACTTGATCGAACCGGTCGTTGCGCCATAGGCCCAGCCCGTCGCAGCAAAGAGCAGGAATATCCCGGCAGGCAGACTGCGAAAGAACGGCAAGAGCCGCTGGCTGCCCGTCGCCTTCATGTCGAGGAACGGCGCATATCCGGGCCAGAAGGTCAGGGCGGCAAACAAGCCAATCACCGCCAAGGCCGCCAGACCGGCCATGCGCAGGCCGCGTCGTTCGGTGGCCGTGACAACCGTAGCCGCCAACTCGCCGCTGCTGACGTTCCCGGACCAGGGCCCAAGTCGCGGTGCCATCACGCGCTCGACAATGATCCAGGCCAGCCCGGTGAACAGCACCGCCACAGCGATACTGAACCACCAGTTTCCCAATGGATTCATCGTCCAATCCGGCACGATCAGCCGAGCGCCAATCTCAGTAATGCCGAAGATCAACACGTCGTACTGGCCCGGGATAAGGTTGCCCGACAGGCCGACCGCCGCGCCCGAAAACCCGACGACCAAACCCAAGATGGGGTGACGCCCAGCGGCGGCATAAATCACTGCCGCAAGCGGCACATAGACCAGATACCCGGCATCAATCGCATGGGTCGTTAGCATGCCAATGACGAACACGATCGGCGTGAGAAAGTGCAGCGGAACACCGGAAAGACTGCTGCGGAGCAGGCTCGAGAATAGCCCGCTGCGCTCGGCGATCCCCGCACCCAGCATGATGGTCAGAGCCAAGCCGAGTGGCGTAAAACTCGTATAGGTCTTGGGCATCTCCATGAAGAGCTTTTGGACATTGGCCTGGGAGAGCAGGCTCTGAGCGACCAGCGTTTCGCCAGACACCGGATTGATCGCCGACCAAGCCGCCGCGGCCCCAACGACGGAGATGCCCATCAGGATCGCGATGATGCCTATGAAAATGAACACCGGATCCGGCAAGGCATTGCCCAACCGCTCCACTGTATCGAGAAACCTGTTGGAACCCGAGCTTCGAACCTGAGTATCAGCCATAGCCAAGCTAGCCATGACTCTCGAATGGTGTCGAGCGATCGGCCGCTATGCAGTGACCATCCGCACCACCGCGAAACTGGGCTCTGCACTCTCCCAAACCCTATCCACCCGCCATCCGGCCTGCGCCGCCAGATCGCCAAATCCCGTGAGGGTGAACTTGTAGGAGTTTTCCGTGTGCAGGGTTTCACCAGCGGCAAAGTGGAACTCACGCCCTGCTGCCCGCACCACTTGGTCGACCAATGAGACCAGATGCATTTCCATGCGGCTCTCATCGGCATTCCAAACGGCCTGATGTCGGAAGGTCGAGAGGTCGAAAGTGCCGTCGAGCTCACGGTTGATACGGGTCAGCAGATTGAGGTTAAACGCTGCCGTCACCCCCTGCGCGTCATCATAGGCCGCAATCAAGGTCGCCGGGGCCTTGACCAAATCCAGACCGATCAGAAAGGCCGCGCCGCGTCCCAGCAGATGCCGAGCCGTCTTCAAGAACGCTACGGCTTCAACCGGCGTGAAATTGCCCAGGGTCGATCCGGGGAAGAACCCTGTGCGTGGCCGTCCCGTCGCCGCATCAGGCAATTGCATAGCGGTGGTGAAGTCGTCGACCAAGGGCGCGACCTCGATGTG
>JANPNB010000481.1:0-1564 GCA_031427275.1 Alphaproteobacteria bacterium
CGAGCATCTACTATCAGGTATAATGGCGCATATGGCTCATGCTCTATTTGCGGACAGGTTCCAAAGCAGTATAGATACTCCTCTGTTATATGAGCGACGCCAGAGTAGGCTGCATAATGGCTCGTACTTAGGTCAGGGTTATCGCCCAACATCTTTTCCCGAGATCGCCTTCCGAACTCAAACTCGATATGTTCCCCTTTCTTATTCAACACCAAGTCCACCAATATGACATGATCTGGAGCAATGTCATTCATTAGTACTATGAAACTTGCTTTAGTTTCGCTCCTGAAGAGCTTCCTGAGTTGGTATAGTCTCTCTCTTTGCACGTTTGCTAGTGGTTGGAAGACTTTTTGGTAAAGTGTACCTTCTCCCTCGTGTGCGGCGGATAGGCCAGTGACCTCCCGCAGTAGTCGTTTAACGTTCGGATTACTGTGGGAACCAGCCAGTTGGAGCGCATCGTGTATGAGCCTTACAGAGCCGGGGTTGAAATTTGCAGCCGTCGGCTGAGCGGCCTCGAAATCGTCAAACCGCTTCTTTAGGTTTGGCGACTTGTGCCCCAAGTTGTCGAGAAACTGATCTTTCTCAATTGAGTTCAGCGCCAGGTCGGCGAGAACAGCCTTCACAAGAACTGTTACTGGTATACGCTGCATGATCGCCTCAAAATTTTGGAACGTCTGATCAACGGCTTCGGCTGCGCTGAGATTGGGGGTTGATCGCCTTAGTGAGCACGAAACGGGTATTTGGCGTCCGTTGTTTTGGCCGTGTGACCTCTTTATCGGCGGTCTGGCAGATTTTTGGCAGACTCGTCCTCATGTCATCAACCTTCTTCGCACCAGGAACAGGTTGCCGAGCGCGAACAGCGTAAAGAGCTGGGCGCGGTTCTTGGCCAAGCTCCGGTAGCGGGTCTTCACATGGCCGAACTGGCGCTTGATGACGCGGAACGGATGCTCGACCTTTGCCATCACCATGGCGATGATCCGGTTGGCCCGTTCGTCGTGGGGATGCAGCCTGCCTCCTTTCCGAGCCTTGCGCACTATGCCCCAGACTTTGCCTGGCCCAGTGAACGTGGCCTCGCGATCGGCGCTGACATAGCCCTTGTCGGCCCAGACCGAGGTTTCTTCACCGTGCAGCAGTTCGTCCCAGACCTGGCTGCCGTGCCGCTTGGCGGTCGTGGTTTCCAGGCTGTGGGTCACGCCGCTGTCGGCATCCACGCCGATTTGCGCTTTCATTCCTAAATACCAGTCATTGCCGTTCTTGGTGGATGACATCTCGGGGGTCGCGTGCCTTGGCCTTGTTCTTGGACGATGATGGTGCGTCGATGATCGTTGCGTCCACCAAGGTGCCCGAGCGCAGCGTGATACCCTTGTCGGCCAGATGCGCGTTCACATCCGCAAAAATCGCCTCGGTCAGCCCGGGCCGCTCAAGCAAATGGCGGAAGTTTAGGATCGTCGTCCCGTCCGGAATCCGGTCGTCGGCCAACTCGACCCCCGCAAAGCGACGCATCGCTTCGCTGTCGTACAGGGTCTCCTCGGCCATCGGGTCGCTCAGCGCACACCAATTCTGG
>JANPNB010000482.1:0-4597 GCA_031427275.1 Alphaproteobacteria bacterium
ACCCTCGGTCACATGCCGACTGGGCAAGTTGGACTTATCCCAGCTACCATCGGGCTTGCGGGTCATGACGTGGCCTCCAGTTCAAATCGGGGCCATCCCTAGCGGGCGAGCCCCACGGCGCCAAGGGTCAGAACCATGAGCTTGAGCTTCACAAAGCGGCTGCGCGACCGGGTCATGGCCGGAGACATCACCACCAGCATCCGGATTTGGCTGAGGCCACGGGTCAAGATCGGCGGCCGATATCCCTTGGGCGGCGGTTGCGTCGAGGTGACGGCGCTTACGGAAATCGACCTAGAAGACGTTACCAACGCCATGGCCCGCGAATCCGGCTTTGCCGACCTGGATGACCTGCTCGGGGTCGCCAAACACGGTCGCGGCGAGCGGGTCTTTCTGGTGGAATTTGCATATCGCCCCGATCAGGACTGGCGCCTCGCCCCCTCCCCAACCTAGGGTGCCACCAAAGCCAGGGAGGCCCAATTGAGCTTCAAACACATCCTCTACGACGTGAGCGACGGCATCGGCGTCATCACGCTTAATCGCCCCGCCTATCGCAACGCCCAAGACTACCTGATGCTCGACGAAATCGATCAGGCCTTCGACAAGGCCAAGATCGACGCCGCCGTCCGCGTGGTCATCGTACGCGGCGCGGGCGGCGTGTTCTCCACCGGCCATGACCTGGGCACGCAAGAGGGTAAAGCTTACCGCAAGGCGCTGGGGGCCAAGCCCGGCATCGAAACCTATGACCAGTTCAAGCACTACAATCTCGACCTGCTGCTGAAATGGCGCAACTTCCCCAAGCCGACCATCGCTATGGTCGAGGGTTACTGCATCTATGCTGGCTGGATGTTGGCCGCCGCCATGGACGTGGTGTTCGCCCACAAACAGGCCGAGTTCCTGCCGGGCTTTGTCGAATACATGTCCATCCCCTGGGACATCGGCATCCGCCGGGCCAAAGAGATCGTGTTTGAGAGCCGGTTCATCTCCGCCGCCGAGGCCGCACAATATGGCCTCGTCAACCGCGTGATAGCCCCCGCCGACTTTGAGCGCGAGACCTTCGCCTATGCGAGGCGCGTCGCCGAAAACAGCCCCGAGGCCCTACGCATGGCTAAGATCCAGATGAACAAAGCCCAAGACGCCCAAGGCTTCACCAACGCCGTCGAAGACAGCCTCGGCGACTATGTGGCCATGATGTATATGCCCGGCGGTGATATGCGGGTCGAAGGCGTCAACCGCCTGATGACCGTCGACCTCGCCGTCAAAGGCCGTCGCGGCGACCGCTTCGGCCTAACCACCCCATCGGAGACGAAACCCAAGTGACCACCCCCTTCCAAGCCCTGCGCCTGCACAAGACCGAAACCGGCCAGGAGGCGAAGATCTAGACGCTCACACTGTCCGACCTGATGGACGGAGACGTCACCGTGGCGGTCAGTCACTCGACCATCAACTACAAGGACGGCCTGGCGCTCACCGGCAAATCGCCCATCGTCCGCGTCTGGCCGCTGATCCCCGGCATCGACTTTGCCGGCACGGTGGAGACCTCAACCAACCCCGGCTTCAAACCCGGCGACCGCGTGGTGCTCAACGGCTACGGTGTCGGCGAAGTTCACAACGGCGGCTATGCCGGGATGGCCCGTGTCAAGGGTGACTGGCTGGTCAAACTGCCCGACGCGATCAGCACCGCCCAGGCCATGGCCATCGGCACGGCGGGCTATACCGCCATGCTCAGCGTGCTGGCCCTGGAGCACGGCGGCGTCACACCCGACAAAGGCGACATCCTGGTCACCGGCGCGGCCGGCGGGGTCGGCAGCGTCGCCATCGCCTTGCTGGCCAAACTCGGCTACCGCGTGGTCGCCTCCTCGCGCCGCAAGGAGAGCCAGAGCGACTACCTCGTGGGCCTCGGTGCCGCCGAAGTCATCGACGCCGCCGAATTCCAAGCCCCCGCCCGCCCGGTCGGCAAAGAACGCTGGGCCGGTGCCATCGACAGCGTCGGCAGCCACACCCTGGCCAACGTCCTCTCCCAAACCAAATACGGCGGCACGGTCGCGGCCTGCGGCCTAGCCCAAGGCCTAGACCTAACCACCTCCGTCGCCCCCTTCATCCTGCGCGGCATTACGCTGGCCGGCATCGACAGCGTCAACCGGCCAATGGCTGATCGGGTGGTGGCGTGGGCCCGGCTGGCCACCGATCTCGACCTGGCCAAACTGGAAGCCATGACGAGTTACGCCAAGCTGGAGGACCTACCTCGGTTGGGTGGTGAAATCCTGAACGGACAGGTCCGGGGGAGAGTGGTGATTGAGCTGTGACTCTATTTCGAGGACAGCTACGCTATTCGATCTCCGCTTGACCGAACCGGCTCCGCGCCTAGCGAATAGCGTAGCTGTTCCAGAAGTACCCAACTTAGGGTATCCTAACCACGATTTTTGGGCCTTCAGGCGCCGCCTCGATGAGCTCCCGCAGAACTAACAGTAGGGAAACGATTTCCAGTTCGAGCTTCTCGGCGCTGAGTACCGGCAGGCTCTCTGCTTTCTGCGGATCGAGATGCAGTAGGGCATTAGCGCGAATGCGGAGGCGATGAAGGGCTTGCTTCGGAGCGCCAGACGGCAAACGTGCTGCATTATTGATGTGCTGGGAGAGGTCGTCCCCGTCTGCGCGGTAGTGATCTCGCAGAACACCCTCGAGAATGGACCGCATCATCGCCAGCGCAGCCAGGGGTACCCCGAACACGAATGCTTCCTGGGCCGCGCTCAGGTTTGCGAGCAGCGAAACCTTGTCGCTGTCGCCGTATCTAGCCGACACGGTGCGCGGAACCAGAACGAACGGTGTCAGCCGTCGCCGTCGGAAAACGCCCCTCGGATCGAACCCCACGTTGGACTTGAGCCTCTTCCATTGGCCGAGGCCGTCTTCGACCAGTTCGAGGAAATCTTCGTCAATCTCTGGCCAGTCCCGGGAGACCTCGATCTCGGCGAACGACAGGGCTTCCTCCAGCGCCGCAGCTTCGGACTCAGCCCGAGAATCTGCATACTCCCATTGGATCTCTGCAGGGGAGGTCGCCGGGGCGTTCCGCGTCGTTTCCGGGAGATCGGCGATCAGATCGATGAATAAATGGCCGTAGGCCACGTCGCCGACAAGGGCCTTCCATCGCCGCTCATAATCTCGCCACTCGGCAATGAACTTCGGGTCTGCGGGCGCTGAAAAGAGTCGAGGGTGCGTATCCTGGGCTTCTTCGAGGAGGTAGGCCGTCAAGTGCAGCCGTCCACACAACTCGTCGATGCTCTGGTCCTGTTCGGCGGCCTGCTTCAAATCACCGGGATCGTCGTCCATCCAGTCGCGCAGTCGAGCGAAATGCTCGCGAAACTGAGAGACCTCGCGGGAGTCTTTGCTGATCCTCGTCATGAATTATCCTCCAGGAAGCCGCTCGCTAGTCCAGAACAAGACATGGATTAAGGTTGCAACACTCACTACTTTCCACGCAATTCAAAGCGTTGATCGTTCCTATCACCAGCGATGTCGCTGTGCCACGCCGCGCCCAGACAGACCGGCCTAACAGGAGGTGGGCTGCCGCAGTGATGAGGTTCGTTTCTGTTTGTGATGTTCGTGGACAGCAGAGGCTGCTAATTGCGGTGCCACTGTATGAAATACACCACCAAAACCCTGATTCACCCCACCGCCACCCTAACCTCATCCGCGATCCGCGCGCCATCTGCCCGCTCCACCACCGCCAACTCATAAGCCGTCTGAAGGTTGAGCCAGAACCGGGCGCTGTTGCCCATGAACCGGGCTAGCCGAAGCGCCGTCTCCGGCGATATGCCGCGCTTTCCGTTCAGGATGTCAGTGATCCGGCCGGACGGCACTTTCAGCTCCAACGCCAACCGGTTGGCCGACAGGCTGCGCGCGGTCAATTCACGCTTCAAAATGCGACCGGGGTGAACAGGCATCATTGGATCGGCTCCTCAGTGATAGTCGACAATTTCCACCTCCCAGGCATCGCCGTCGGCGAAACGAAAACACAGCCGCCAGGGTCCATTGATCGTCATAGCCCACTGTGCTTTTCGCGCGCCCTTGAGCTTGTGTAGCCCCACGGATTTCAGCGGGCTGAGGTCTCCCAGCGACGACGCCGCATCAAGGACTGCCAAAAGTTCAATCGCGGCATCCGCGTCTAGCCCCGAGAACTTACTCTTGCCGTCCTGCGCAAATCGTTGGGTCGCGCTATTGGCCCAGGACTTGATCATGCGAGTCACATACTACGTTTACCGTAGTATGACAAATAGAATAGATTCTTTGATCAATCCTATCAGTAGAGACATCGCTGCGCCGAGCCGCACCCCGGCCTGCCGGCCTAGCAGAACGCTGCAACTGCCTCAGTGATCTGGGTCGTGCCTGTTCGTGAAGTTAGCGGACAACCCCTAGCTGCCGAAGGTTTTGAACGCTGAGCGCAGAGGCTTCGCGGAGGACGCAGAGACGATCTCCCTCCGCGATCTCTGCGCCACCTCAGCGCCCTCTGCGTTCCAATTCTTAGGGCCTCCACGACGAACCCGCTTGACAACCGCCTGTGGCTGTGTTCTTGTTTCGTTCATGGACAACCCTGCAGCCCCCACTG
>JANPNB010000483.1:0-3367 GCA_031427275.1 Alphaproteobacteria bacterium
GCTGCGGGCCATCGAAAAGGGCGGCGTGGTCACGGCGGGCAATGCCAGCCAGCAGAACGATGCGGCGGCGGCGTGTTTGGTCGTCTCCGAGGATAAGCTGGCCGAGTTGAACCTCGACCCAATGGGCTGGTTCGTCAGCTGGGCTGCGGCGGGTTGCGAGCCGTCTCGCATGGGGATTGGCCCGGTGCCGGCTGTTGAGCGCCTGTTCCAGCGCACGGGTATGGGTTGGAACGACATCGATCTGGTTGAACTCAACGAAGCCTTTGCGCCCCAGGTGCTGGCTGTTCTGCGCGGCTGGGGTTGGGATGAGCGCGACCGTTTGAACGTCAATGGCTCGGGCATTTCGCTGGGTCACCCAATCGGCGCGACCGGCGGACGGATCCTGGCCAACCTGTTGCGCGAACTGCAACGCAGGGACGGCAAATACGGCCTTGAGACCATGTGCATCGGCGGCGGGCAGGGCATCGCGGCGATCTTTGAGCGGGCTTAGGTCCCGTGGAACTCAAAGCCACCCGCTACGACATCGAGGAAGGGGTGGCGGTGGTCACCCTGGCGCGGCCTAAGCGGCGCAATGCCTGGACCGGTCGGATGCATACCGAGTATCGCTGGATCTTAGCGCAGGCCGATGCGGACCCAGCGGTGCGGGTGATCGTGGTGACCGGCGATCCGGAGGGACAGGCCTTCTGCGCCGGGGCGGACATCGGCGCGCTGGAAGGTCACTCTGACAAGGGTCGTTACGACTCCGGCACGGACGACAGCATCGCCATGCCAGGATATGGCGTCGATCCGAACTTTGACGCGACTTTTGCCTATCATTTCGGGATCGGGAAGCCGGTGATCGCGGCGATCAATGGCGCGGCGGCGGGGATCGGGTTGGTGCTGGCGGCATTCGCCGATCTGCGGTTCTGCGCAGTGGGGGCCAAGTTCACTGCCGCGCACGGGCGGTTCAACTTCCCGGCTGAGTTTGGCCTGAGCTGGGTATTGCCCCGGATCGTCGGCCTGACCCATGCCAACGATATCTTGCTCTCGAGCCGTGTCTTCACGGCGGAGGAAGCCGACCGAATGGGGTTTCTCAACCGTCTGCTACCCGCCGACCAACTGATGGGCGAGGTGATGATCTATGCCAAGACCCTGGCGCGCGGCGCGGCACCTGGATCAGCCCGCGAGACCAAACGCCAGATCTACCGCGACCTGCACCGCGACGCGGCCTCCTCGGTAGTGGCCGCCGAGCGACTGCTGGAAGCTATGGTCGCCGAGCCCGACTACAAGGAAGGCGTAAAGGCGTGGACGGAGAAGCGGGCGGCGAACTGGGTTGGCTAGACGTCTAGACAGTGGTATCTATCTGTCTAGACGGAGGCGGTCATGGCTTTTCATGTGCGAGATCCAGAGACCGACACGCTGGTTCGCGAACTGGCTTTGAAGCGCGGCATCGGCATTACCGACGCTATAAAGCTGGCGGTGAGTGCCGAGTTGGCGCGGCAAGCCAATACGATAGAAGCCCGCCGAGCAGCCATTCGCGAAATTCAGGCCGATATTGCGGCGCGGGGTCGAACGGGCTTCAAGGCGGACAAGGCTTTCTTTGACTGGCTCTCAGGCGAGGAAGATACTTGATCTTCGTCGACGCCTCGGTGTTCTGCGCAATACTGCTGGGCGAACCAGACGCTGAAACACTGTCGGCAAAGCTAGAAGACCAGGACGACCTGATGACCTCAGCGATTGCGGTCTACGAAACCGTTGCCGTGATCTCAAAGTCAGTGCCGGGAGATGTCAAAGCCGCTCGCCAGGATATGGCCAGGCTGATGAGGTCCATGAAGATTAGGCTCGTTCCCATCGGGGATGCCGAACGCGAGGTGGCCCTGGATGCCTTCGATCGCTACGGCAAGGGGCGCCATCCAGCTCAACTCAATATGGGCGATTGTTTTGCCTATGCCTGCGCACGCACTCACGGGGCGGCGTTGCTGTTCAAGGGCAACGACTTCAACCGAACCGATATCACCGTCGCCTGACTGGGTTGAGTTTCTCCCCAGCCTCGTGTATCAGCCGCGCCTTCTAGAGTTTCACCTCTCCCGCCAAGGGGAGGTGGGTTCGGGGGTTCGCCCCTGATCCTGTCCATGAACTGCGAGGTATCCGGGGTCACCGGAGACCATAATCGGCGGAAGAGCCCTTCCGTGATCGTAGGGAGACGGGGAGATGAGGTTTCCTTATCGGCGCGCGCCTATGGCGTTGCGGCGCGGAGACTGCGGCTTCTCAAGGACAGGCTGATGTCACAGGTGGGTTCGCCCGCCCGCGATGTCATTTGCGGTCGCGGGAATAGTCCCGAGGCCGGACCTGAGTATGGAGACCGCAATGGACCGCGCTCAAAAGCAGGTCGCAATCGAGACGCTGGAACGCGTTTTCGAAGGTGCCGGTGCCGTGGTTGTGACCCACAATCTGGGTCTAACCGTTGCGGAAATGACTGATCTTCGTGGCCGCCTCCGCAAGGAAGGCGCTTCGCTGAAGATGGTGAAGAATACCCTGGCTCAAAAAGCTTTGAACGGCTCGATCGGTGAGGCGGGCGATGCCCTGTTCACCGGGCCGGTCGCCATCGCCTATGCGCCGGACCCCGTCACCGCGGCCAAGGTGGCTACCCAATATGCGAAGGAGAACGAAAAGTTCGCCATCGTGGGTGGCTTCATGGGCCAAGAGGTTCTGGACCTAAAGGCCGTTAGCGCGCTTGCGACGCTGCCGTCCCTCGACCAGATCCGCGCCAAGCTGGTTGGCCTGCTGCAAGCGCCTGCGACCAAGATCGCTGGTGTTCTGCAAGCCCCTGCCGCGCAATTGGCCAGAGTCTTTGCGGCCTATGCCGCCAAAGACGCCGCCTGATCGTCATTTCCTAAACACACACCCTCATCACCTTAAGGAACTAACCCAATGTCTAAGCTTGAAAAACTGGTCGACGACCTATCCACCCTGACCGTCCTGGAAGCCGCTGAGCTCTCCAAGCTGCTCGAAGAAAAGTGGGGCGTTTCGGCCGCCGCACCGGTCGCTGCTGCTGCCGCTGGCGGTGCCGCTGCACCGGCTGAAGTTGCCGAAGAGCAAACCGAGTTCACCGTTGTTCTGACCGCCGGTGGCGATAAGAAGATCAACGTGATCAAGGAAGTCCGCGGCGTCCGTCCGGACCTGGGCCTGAAAGAAGCCAAAGACCTGGTCGAAGGCGCACCGCAGAACGTTGTCGAAAACGTGTCGAAGCAAATCGCCGACGAAGTTGCCAAGAAGCTGACCGAAGCCGGCGCTTCCGTAACTGTGAAGTAAGACTGCGATTTATCGCAGATGAGCAGGCCCGGAGGGAAACCTCCGGCCGCCTTGGTGTTGGCCTTGCTGTCTTGCT
>JANPNB010000484.1:0-1500 GCA_031427275.1 Alphaproteobacteria bacterium
ACATGCAGCGCCAGGCTGTGCCGTTGCTCATCACAGACGCGCCGCTCGTCGCCACCGGTCTCGAAGATCGCGTGGCCCGGGACTCCCGCGCCGTGCTGGTCGCCGAAGAAGCTGGAAGGGTTGCCTCAGTCACCGGCAGTCAGGTCATCATCACCGATGACGGCAAACTTCCTGAAGGCAAGAAGCGTCTCAAACATGATCCGGCCAATGGCGTGTCCATTTATCCGGTGCGCAAGTTCATGCGTTCCAACGCCGCGACGTGCATCAATCAAAAGATTCTCGTCAGCAAGGGCGACACCATCAAAAAGGGCCAGATTCTCGCGGACGGCCCTTGCACCGAAGGTGGCGAACTCGCGCTCGGACGCAATGTGCTCGTCGCGTTCATGCCGTGGAACGGCTACAACTTCGAGGACGCCATCCTCATCAGCGAGCGGATCGTGAAGGAGGACATCTTCACCTCGATCCACATCGACGAATTTGAAGTCGGGGCCCGCGACACCAAGCTGGGCCCGGAAGAAATCACCCGCGATATCCCGAACCTCGGCGAAGAAGCGCTCAAGAACCTCGGGCCGGACGGCGTTATTCGCGTCGGAGCGGAAGTGAAGCCGGGCGACATCCTCGTGGGCAAGATCACCCCGAAGTCGGAAACGGAACTCGCGCCGGAAGAGCGCCTGCTTCGCGCCATCTTCGGTGAGAAGGCCGCCGATGTGAAAGATACGTCGCTCAAGGTTCCCTCGGGCACCTACGGCATCGTCATGGACGTAAAGGTCTCCTCGAAAAAGGATTCCGAGAAGAAAGACCTCGCCCCCGCTTCCGAAGGCAAGAAGGCCGCGAAGCAGTTGCAGGAGGACTACAAGCAGAAGATCGAAGAACTGCGTGACCAGCTCACGGAGGCGCTCTCGAACATCCTGCTCGGCGAAAAGATTCCGCTCGATGTCGTCAACAGCGAGACCGGCGAAATCATCATCCCCGCAAACCGCAAGATCACGAAGACGCTGCTGCGCAAGCTCGCCACGGTCTATGACCGCATCGAGATCGATCCGTCCCCGATCCGCAACAAGATCAACGAGATCATTGGCACCTTCAAAAAGAAGTTCGACGAACTCCAGGAACAGCAGAACCAGGAGATGGAACGTGTCGAAGCCGGCGACGACGAAGTCGATGCTGGCATCATCAAGCAGGTCAAAGTGTACATCGCCTCGAAGCGCAAGCTCTCGGTCGGTGACAAGATGGCCGGACGCCACGGCAACAAGGGTGTTGTCGCGAAGATCGTCGCGGAAGAAGACATGCCCTTCCTAGATGACGGCACTCCGGTGCAAATCGTCCTGAACCCGCTGGGCGTGCCTTCGCGCATGAACGCTCAGTCGCAAATCATTTAACGATTGCTGCGGCAGTGGCAGGTTTAGCTGATGTGACCGTCAATAATGTTGTTAAGCCAGCTTGGTAACCCAAACTGGACTTTTTAGTTTCAAATGAGAGACGAAAAAACTGAAGCAACAC
>JANPNB010000485.1:0-9868 GCA_031427275.1 Alphaproteobacteria bacterium
GGATGAAAGTCGTCAGAGCCCAACCTCATTGTCAGCGGCAGACGCTCGGGCCACACAGACCGCACCGCGTCCATCGCCTCGCGGTGGAACCGCAGCCGGTTCTGCAGGCTGCCGCCATACTCGTCATCGCGCTGGTTGGCCAAGGGTGAGAAGAAACTGGCCCCTAGATAGCCGTGAGCGAAGTGCATCTCCAGCCACTCAAATCCGGCCTCCAGGGCGCGCCGAGCCGCGTCGGCGTAGGAACGGTGAAGCGCCTTTATCTCGGCCCTGCTAAGAGCCTGGACCGGATAGGGAAACCGACCGCCGAACGGGATCGGCGACGGGCCGCGCACTTGCCATCCCTGCGGATGCTCAGGGGGCATCTGCGTCTTGCCCTCCCAGGGCTTAGTCTCGCTGCCCTTGCGACCGGTGTGGCCGAGCTGAATCCCCGGCGTCGCACCCATGTCCTTGATGATCTTGGTGACCCGCGACAGCCCCTCGATCTGGCCATCTTCCCAGATGCCGGCGCAACTGGTTCCAGTGCGCCCGTCCGGGGTGATGGCGATCTGTTCTGGAAACACCAAACCAAAGCCGCCTGCGGCGCGCGATCCCAGCAGCATGATGTGGAAGTCGGTGATCCGACCGTCCTCCCCGGCCCGGTACATCGTCATGGGTGACATGGCGATGCGGTTGCGAAGGGTGATGTCTTTGAGCGTGAACGGGCTGAACAGGTCGGGCATGTGCGCTCTATTGCAGAAGTACCGCGCACTTGCACGCCCACTCGTTAGCCTGTGACCGTTCGACCTCGTGGCGGTGCTGCCGAACTCAAGCGCTCGAACCCCGGAATGTTGTGCGTCCTCGATCCGACGATGCTAGCTTCACGGCCCTACCCTCGTCGCACCGACCCCACGCCCCGCCTCTCCCGAATCTGCGCGACCACCTGCTTCAAGATTCCCAACGGCACCGAGCCGAACGCGAACGGACCTACGGTGCCTCGCGCAATGGGTTGCAAGTCCGGGCCGGGCCAGGTGAAACGATTGAGTTCGGTGGTGACTATCCAGGAGCGAGCCTCATCAAGGCCAAGACGCTGCTTGGTTTGGTCGGGAAGTTCTACCGCGTCGCCCGGTCCGCGTGGCGGGGTGTGGGTGATGGCGACGACGTGGACGATGCGTTCACCGTCCTTGTCTTCCACCGACAGAATGACGACGCATGGCCGATCCTTCAGCCCCTCTTCCTGGCCTAACCTCGCCTCATCCTGCCAGAGATAGGCATAACCGATCACCAGACCGGCAGTCGGTTGCGGCAGCGCCATCAGCCGAGTTCGTGATCAAACTCGGCGAGGCTTTGCGGCAGGTCTTGCTCGGTGATCGCGGAGAAATCAGCGTCGCTAAGGTCTTCTATCCTCAGCGCTACCCGGTCGCGGCTTTTCAGGCGTTGGTATTCATCGACCCCCATCAGGATCAGGCTATCGCGACCATGATTTGTGATGGTGACTGGGGAGCGAAGGGCTGCTTCCCGATAACGCCCGAAGGCCTTCTGGAACTCAGCGGAGGTGACGCTCAAGTTCGGCATGGGTCCACTCCAACACTGAGACTAGCCGGATAATACGGGTTATCTGGATAATTAGAAGTTATTTCTGCAACCCACCCCGCACATCCATCCATATCTGCGCCATGATCGCGCCAGGGATGGTCCGGCTGTCGCGCCGCGTCTTGTGGGTCAGCCAGCGTTGGCCGGTGGCTCGCAGCGCCGCTGCGGCTTCAGCATTCTGACTGAACTTAGCCTCGCACCCCCGCCGCATCAGCCCCCAGTGCTCTGGCGACCCCGCCCCGACAACCATCCCATCAAACTCAAACGTCGCAGGCTGCCCAGCGCCATCGCCCCGCGCCTTAGCTTCCGGTCCCCACAGTTTCGCCACCTTCCGACGCTCGACCGGTTCCTCAAACTTCAGCCCCTGCCAAAATCCCTCGATGCTGGCATAGGTCTCGCCGTCCAGCTCAAAGTGCGTATGGGCCAGGTTGGAAATCGCCTGAAACGGCGGTGCCACTGTGCGTGTGATGTTCAGCGGCTCACGACAGGCGTCGGCCTGCGGGCCCAGCTCCGTCAGGCTAAAGCCGCGTTCGCTGGTACAATGCAGTTGGAAAACATGGCCATCCGCCACGCTCAACAAGGCGCAGATCTCTCGCTCTTCCTCGGTCTCAGCCGATAGGCCGACGACGTTGTTGTTGAAGCTCAGTTTCACCCGACCCCCTCCTCACCAACCCCGTCCAAGCTCGGAACGGGTGCAGATACTGCCCCACAATACCCGGCGCGATAACCTCTGCCACGCCGGTTTCGCCGGTGTGAAGTCCTGGCACGTGGTAGGTGCCGAACATCCGATCAAACACCGAGAACACGATCCCGAAGTTCACTCCAGCGCCGCGCGCTTCCAGCGCATGGTGCCATCGGTGCATAGCTGGTGAAACCAACAGCCAGCTGAGCGGGCCAAGCGTCCAGGGCAGGTCGGCGTGGATCAAGTAGCCCCAATAGGTGCGCACAATGGCCACCGACAAGATTGCCAAGTCCGGCAAGCCGAGCAGGATCATCACGCTCAGATCCATCAGCGCCCGTAGGCGTTCAAAAGGATGCTGCCGCAACAGACTGAACCAGGTCAGATGGGTGTCGCTGTGATGCACCGCATGCACCGGCCAGAGCCACTTCGTATGATAGAGGCGGTGCGAGACATAGGCCACGAAGTCACAGAGAAATAGCGCGCCCACAAATGTGCCCTCAGGGCCGATCGCCGTCCACACTGGTGCGCCGACAAACACCTCTCCGGTCCCGTGCACTTGAGCATGAACCCACCCCACAGCTAGCCCCACATAGGGCGCAACGGCCAAGGTCTCTAAGACGAAGAGGGCGATATTGTTCTTGGTCTCTTTGGCGGCATCTCGGCTATCTGTCACCGCGCGCATGCCTTTGACCAGCAAGGCCAGCGCGAAAAACCCAATAGCCAACAGCGCCAGTTCCCGCGCCTGGGTCAGGTAGCCCGCGAACGGTTGAGACAGAGTCATATTGGCGGCTCGGTTGAAATCAGTTGGTGCCGACCATCCTTACCGCCCAGATTCTACTCCGCGCTTAACGCTCGACCATAAGATACTGGGTTGAGAGACAGCCATCGCCACGTGCGAGTTGATGTCGATCAAAGCCGCCCTTATGTGGATCGCCGAGTCACTAGCGGCGAGCGTCGCAATGACGTCTATGGTAGGCCGTCGCCCAAAAGCTCACACCGGATGAAATGTCGCGACTGGCTGAGGCTTATCAGGGATTGCGGTGACACTCTCGATGGTCTCTTGGGCGAGCCCCGAAACCCAGCCCCTACTTGCACCGCCCGCCTCAATCGGTCACATCGCTAGGCCATGAGCCTTACCCCCCTCGCGTCCTACCCTGCCCTGCGTATGCGTCGCCTTCGCCAGTCTGACTGGGTCCGGCGTCTGGTCCGCGAAACCGTGCTGACGCCCGCCGACCTGATCTGGTCAATGGTGGTGCATGAGGGCGAGGGTGTGATCCCGGTGGCCTCGATGCCTGGCGTGTCGCGGCTGTCAGTGGCCGAGTGCGCCAAGGCTGCGGTCGAGGCGCGCAAACTGGGCATCCCGGCCATCGCCGTCTTCCCCCACATCGACGGAGCCAAGAAGGACGCGGCAGGCACCCTGGCGCTGGACCCGGACGGGGTGGTCGCCCGCGCGGTCAAGGCCATGAAAGACGCCGCCCCTGAGGTCGGCATCATGTGCGACGTGGCGCTCGATCCCTTTACCGACCACGGCCATGACGGCTTGATCGAGAAAGGCCGCATCCTCAATGACCCGACCATCGAAACCCTGGTCGCCCAAGGTCTGATGCAGGCCGCAGCTGGGGCTGATATCCTTGCCCCCTCCGATATGATGGACGGTCGGGTTGGCGCGTTGCGCGGTGCCCTTGAAGCCGCTGGTCACCAGGACACCATGATCATGTCCTACGCCGCCAAGTACGCCTCGGCCTTCTACGGTCCCTATCGCGAGGCCATTGGCTCTGGAAAGCTAGGCACCGGTTCGGTGGACAATCCCGGCGACAAGAAGACCTATCAGATGGACTCTGCCAATTCCGACGAGGCCTTGCGCGAAGTGGCCCTCGACATCGCCGAGGGGGCCGACATGGTGATGGTCAAGCCCGGCCTGCCCTATCTCGACATTGTCCAGCGCGTAGTCGAGACCTTCCACATGCCCACCTTCGCGTTCCAGGTTTCGGGCGAGTACGCCATGATTAAGGCCGCCGGGGCCAATGGTTGGATCGACGAAGAACGCGCCATCCTAGAGAGCCTAGGTGCCTTCAAACGCGCAGGCGCGGCGGGCGTGATCACCTATTTCGCCCCAACGGCTGCACGGCTGCTGGGGGCTTAGGCCTCCGACACGAAATAGGTGCTCTTGTCGCGCTCGCCCGGCAACTGGATCATCGTGTCGAACACAAACCCAACCTTTTCCAGCACCCGAATTGAGCCGACATTGCCCGGCACAGTGATCGCCACGATTCGACCCATGCCCAATATCTTCCGACCATAGTCGAGCGAGGCGCGGGCGGCCTCCTCGGCGTAACCCCGGCCCCAGGCCCGCTCGAGGATCGCATAACCTAGGTCGGGAAAGTCCAACCCGTCACGTTTGATCAAGCCGCAGATACCGATCGCCTCTCCAGTGACCTTCTCCACAACCCGCCATAGTCCAAAGCCATGCTTGGCATAGCTGACCAAGGGACCATTCTCGATATAGCCTCGCGCGCCATCCAGACTGCGCACTCCACGGTCGCCGATATTGTCCAGAAACCCCGGTTCGTTGAGCAACTCCATGATGAAGGTCTCATCTCGGTCGATGGCCAGTTCGTCGAGGATTAGGCGCTCGGTATCGATCAGGACGCTCAAGACTGTCGCTCCAGGCGCGCCACCAGACTCGAAGTATCCCAGCGCCGACCACCCATCTCCTGAAGCTCGGCATAGAAACCGTCAACCATCGCGGTCATATCCAGCACAGAACCATTGACGCGCGCCTCGTCCAGAACCAGGCCCAAATCCTTGCGCATCCAGTCGACGGCAAACCCGAAATCAAATTTCCCAGCGGTCATGGTCTCCCACCGGTTCTCCATCTGCCAAGACTGAGCCGCGCCCTTCGAAATGGCGCTATAGACCTCTGCCGGATCAAGACCGGCACGCTTGGCGAAATGTAGCCCCTCGGCCAGCCCTTGTACGACGCCCGCGATGCAAATCTGGTTGACCATTTTGGCCAGCTGGCCTGCGCCAGGATCGCCCATCCGTCGAACCGACTTGGCAAAACTAGCAATCACCGGTTCGGCGCGACGGAAAGCTTGGTCATCCCCACCGCACATCACCGTCAATTGACCACTTTCCGCGCCGGCCTGTCCGCCCGACACCGGCGCATCGACAAACCAGCGACCGCTGGTCTGCGCCAGCACCGCCATCTCTCGCGCCACCGTTGCCGATGTGGTGGTGTGGTCAATCACGATGCCGCCCTCACCCATCGACGGCAAAGCCTGTACGACAACCTCTCGCACATCGTCGTCATTGCCGACGCAGAGGAACACCACCTCGCAGCCCTCGACAGTCCTCGCAATCGTCGCCCCCGCTCGCCCGCCGTGGGTTGCGACCCAGCGGGTAGCCTTGTCCTGCGAACGGTTGAAGACTGATACATCATGACCCGCCTTGACCAGGTGTCCGGCCATCGGAAAACCCATCACGCCCAACCCGATAAATCCAACCTTCATCCGCGCACCATCCTAAACGCCATCTTAACGGGCCTCGCCCCACGGTAACCGAGAATCAGAGGCTACCGAAACACCATGGCGATGGGCGAACGACCTATCCTGATCAAGAAGGTCAAGAAGATCTCCGGCGGCGGCCACCATGGCGGTGCCTGGAAAGTGGCCTATGCCGACTTCGTGACGGCCATGATGGCCTTCTTCCTTTTGATGTGGCTGATTAATACCACCAGTCCTGAACAAAAACGCGGTATCGCCGACTATTTCGCACCGGCAAGTGTGTCGGCAACAACCTCAGGCTCTGGCGGCATCCTGGGAGGCACAGCACTCGGCGAAGATGGCGCGCAATCGTCAGGCTCGATGACCATCGTCGAGGAAATGTCGCCGTCCACCAAAAAGCCATCCGATGGGACAGCAACCGAGTCAGCTGCCGCCAGCACGCCGGCTGCCGATGCCATGGATGAGGCCGTACGCAAACGCGAGGAGGCCGCGTTCGCATCCGCCGCACAGTCCCTGCGCCAGGCCCTGCAAGACATGCCCGAGCTCGCAGAACTTTCGAAAAACATCATCGTCGATCAGACGCCAGAGGGGCTTCGAATTCAATTGGTGGACCAAGAGGGTCGCTCGTTGTTTGCGGAAGGCCAGACCCAACCCAATGCGCGCGCCAAACTGCTGCTGCAGGCCGTGACGAAGGTTATCAACCAACTTCCCAATCGCATCACCATTTCAGGGCACACCTCGGCCAGCCTAAACGCTGCCAATGCCGACTCTGATTGGGCCTTGTCGGCTGGACGGGCAGATACCTCTCGGCGAGTGTTGCAAAATGCTGGTGTCGACGCTGACCGGGTCTATCAGGTATCGGGCAAGGCCAATTCCGAACCCCTATATGTCGATGACCCGACGCTGCCAGGTAACCGGCGGATCGCCATCGTCTTGCTGCGTGAAGCTCCGGTCCTACCCCCAGACCGCAGCTTTTAACCCTAACGCGAAATGTGGGCCTTGCACGGATCACCGCCATGACGCCTAATCACATGATCCAGACTAGCAAGTGTGGCTCATTAGGTTCGGCAATTCTGTGACGCAGCACTTTCCCACTCGCCAGCTTCGGTTCTTCCTGACCGCCCCTTCGCCGTGCCCCTATCTGGCCGATCGGTTTGAGCGCAAGGTCTTCGCGCACTTGCCGCTTTCGGAGGGGGCCAATGTCAACGACAGCCTGACTCAAGTCGGCTTTCGGCGTTCACAAAACATTGCCTACCGTCCGGCCTGCGAGTCGTGCAGCGCCTGCGTCTCTGCGCGAATTCCGGCCTCCGACTATGTGTTCTCCCGATCTGAGCGAAAAACGCTCGCTCGCAATGAAGACCTGCGCCGCCATCTTGTGGAAGCCGAAGCTACAACAGAGCAGTTCGACCTGCTCCGACGTTACCTGAACGCCCGCCACGCATCGGGTGGCATGGCGGAAATGACCTGGCCTGACTACGTCGCCATGGTCGAGGACACTGCCGTCCGAACCCACATCATCGAGTACCGCACCCCGTCACAGGACGGCGGGCCGGGAGAGCTTATCGCCTGTACCCTCGTTGATTTAATGAGCGACGGGCTAAGCTTGGTTTACAGCTACTACGACCCCAGCCTCACGCGGCGAAGCTTGGGGTCTTTCATGATCCTGGACCACGTGATCCAGGCTGGCTTGACCGAACTTCCCTATGTCTACCTCGGCTATTGGGTCCGCGGCTCGATCAAGATGAACTATAAGGTCCGCTTCTCACCGATCGAACTGCTCCGCCCCGAAGGCTGGACGCTGATGTCAGCCCGCGACCATTCGACCCTCGCGACCTCGGATGATTAGGGCTGTAGTCTTCCCCCTGATGCAACCCGCTGTAACCTACCCATGAGCCGCCAACTTCGCCTCGAATTCGGACGCCGCACCTCGTTTTCGAGGGCTGACTTTGCGGTGGGTGCCTCCAATCGCCAGGCCCTTGGCGCCGTAGAGGCCTGGCCGAACTGGACAGGAGGGTGTCTCGCCGTCTCCGGCCCATCAGGAGTGGGCAAGACCCATCTCGCCCACATTTGGACCGGCCTTTCTGCCGCTCACGTACTAGACAGAAGACAGATAGGCGCCACAACCCTAAGCAACCCTTCCATTCTCATCGAAGATGTCGATCAAGGCATTGATTCCGAGACACTATTCCACCTGATCAACGTGGCGGCGCGCGGAGACATCAGCCTGCTGCTGACCGCGCGCATACCGCCATTCAGCTGGTCGGCCAGTCTCCCCGACCTGAGATCGCGTCTCAATGCGATGCCGGTGGCACAAATCCTTGAACCCGACGATGCCGTCCTTGAGGCGATCCTTCGCAAGCATTTTACCGAGCTGAGCCTTCGCCCACCCGACGACCTAATCCCCTATCTTCTGCGGCGCATGGAGCGCTCCGCACCGGCTGCAAGGGACATCGTCATGGCTCTTGACGAGTTGGCCGACCTCAGCCAGCGACCGATCTCGTGCCTTTTGGCCAAGCAAATCTTAGAGAAAGATGCGGAAAATATTGACCTTTTCGAGTGACATTCTGCCGTTGTCACAGAAATTGAACACTCTTCGGTCAAGAGTTTATGGCAGTTAAATAGACGTTCCCGATCGGGAAGTTGGAGTTGAGATGACGATCGCTACCGCCATGGATCCGAAGGCTGTCGAAGTGACCAAGCTTCCCCTCTGCCTGGACCAAGACCTGGCGCGTTCGCCCGATCGGTTCTTCAACCGGGAAATCTCTTGGTTGGCTTTTAACCAGCGGGTTTTGGGGGAAAGCAAAAATCCTCGCCACCCGTTGCTGGAGCGCCTCCGGTTTCTGTCGATCTCCGCCAACAACCTTGATGAATTTTACATGGTCCGTGTGGCTGGCCTCAAGGCCCAGGTCCGCGAAGACGTCCGCGCGGTTAGCCAAGACGGCCTTGCCCCTGCTGAGCAGCTTGAGCGGGTCAATGCCGACGCGGCCCAACTCATGGGTCATCAACAAACCCGCTGGCGCGAACTTGCAACTGAGTTGTCAGAGGTCGGGATCAGCCTGGTCTCTGGCGATCAGGTAGCTGAAGCCGAACGCCAAGCCTTGGAGGCAACATTCCTCTCCCAGGTTTTCCCGGTATTGACGCCCATGGCCATCGATCCGGCCCACCCTTTTCCGTTCATCCCTAACTTGGCCTTCTCCTTAGTCTTGAAGCTCCGCCACAGAAACGACGGTAGGTTGCTCTACGCTCTGGTGCCAATCCCTGCCCAGGTTGCACGGTTCTGGGAGCTTTCGGTTGGCACGCGACGGCGGAAGACCGACCGACGGTTCGTCACCCTGGAAGGCATGGTCGCCCTGTTTCTCGATCACCTGTTCCCGGGGTGTGACGTCGACGGGCTCGGAGTGTTTCGTCTCATCCGCGACTCCGACGTGGAAATCGAAGAAGAGGCCGAAGACCTCGTTCGTGAATTCGAGGAGCGCCTGAAACAGCGTAGGCTAGGGTCGGTTGTTCGGGTCGAGATTGAGGCTGCCATGCCAGCCGAGCTTCAGGAATTCATCTGTCACAATCTGAACGCGCAAGAACAGGATATCATCCTGATTGACGGTCTACTTGGTCTAGACGAACTGACGCAACTGATCCCGCCTGACCGCGCAGACCTGAAATTCAAAGCCTTCGAAGCCCGCTTCCCAGAACGTATTCGCGACCACGCCGGGGATTGCTTCGCTGCAATTCGCGAAAAGGACATCCTGGTTCACCACCCCTTCGAAAGCTTCGATGTTGTGGTCCAGTTTCTGCGCCAGGCGGCACGCGACCCCAATGTGTTGGCGATCAAACAAACCCTCTACCGCACATCTAAAGACAGTCCGATCATCGCCGCGCTGATCGAGGCGGCTGAGAATGGTAAGAACGTCACCGCATTGGTTGAAATCAAGGCGCGCTTTGACGAAGAAGCCAATCTGAAGTGGGCGCGGGACTTAGAGCGCGCGGGCGTCCACGTTGTCTTCGGGTTCGTTGAGTACAAGACCCACGCCAAGCTATCGATTGTCGTCCGCAAAGAGGGCGATACCCTGCGGACCTATTGCCACTTCGGCACCGGCAACTACCACCCGTTCAC
>JANPNB010000486.1:0-1910 GCA_031427275.1 Alphaproteobacteria bacterium
CCCGCGCCGCCGGGCTTCATGCCAATTCGCTGCGCAAGCTTGGACAGCCCGACTGGAACCCGACCGCCGACACGCTCGGACGGCTCGAGAAACTGCTGTTGCGCGGGACCGCCGACGTGCTCGTCGGGGCCGAGGCGATCATCGACGAGGCGCGCAACGGGCGGATGTTCATCCTGGTCGACGACGAAGATCGCGAGAACGAGGGCGACCTGATCATCCCCGCGCAGATGGCGACCCCCGATGCGATCAACTTCATGGCCACCCACGGACGCGGGCTGATCTGCCTGGCGCTGAGCAAGACGCGGGTCGAACAGCTCGGGCTCGGGCTGATGAGCCGGGCGAACGGGACCCGCCACGAGACCGCCTTCACCGTCTCGATCGAGGCGCGCGAGGGGGTGACCACCGGGATCTCCGCCGCCGACCGCGCGCGCACCGTTTCGGTGGCGATCGACGCCGGCAAGACCGTCGACGACATCGTTTCGCCCGGCCACGTCTTCCCGCTGGTCGCCCGGGATGGCGGCGTGCTGGTCCGCGCCGGCCACACCGAGGCGGCGGTCGATATCTCCCGGATGGCGGGGCTGAACCCGGCCGGGGTGATCTGCGAGATCATGAAGGACGACGGGTCGATGGCCCGGCTTCCGGATCTGGTGGCCTTAGCCCAGCTGCATGGCTTGAAGATCGGAACCATCGCCGACCTGATCGCCTACCGCCGGCGCACGGAGCGGCAGGTGGAGCGCGTGCTGGAGACGCCGTTCGACAGCGCCTACGGCGGTCGCTTCCGGATGGTGATCTACCGCAACTCCCTCGACCAGACCGAGCACGTGGTGCTGACCAAGGGCAAGATTGAGCCGGAGAAGCCGACCCTGGTGCGCATGCACCGCGTGGACCTGGCCACCGACATGCTGGGCGCCATCGAGGCGCGCCGCGAGTATGTACCCAAGGCGCTGAAGGCGCTGGAGGCCTATGACGGGGCGGGCGTTGCGGTGTTCATCCGCGACAGCAATCCGCACTGGCTGTCCGAACGCTACGGCCAGCCGCAGGCCGACCACTCCGAGAACGTGCTCCGCGACTACGGCATCGGCGCCCAGATCCTGATCGACCTGGGCGTGCGCGACATGATGCTGCTGAGCTCGTCGGCCACGGTGCTGCCGGGGTCGGCGGGGTATGGGCTGAAGATCGTCGGGCGCGTGCCGCTGGGGTAGCGCAGCGCGCCCTCCACCACGTCGTGGCGGAGGGGCGTCATGACTTTAGGTCGGCGGCCCCACTCCGGCGGGCCGCGGTCCAGCCAGCGGCGATGGCGGCGCGGCGGGAACCGGCGGCGGGGTCCAGTCGCCCTTGCGGATTTTGCCGCTGGGGGCGCTAAGCGCCAGCTTGACGATTTCCTCGGTGACATTCGGCTCCAGGCCCTCGGTGTGGCCCTTGGACAGGCGCAGCACATCGGCGACCACCATTCCACCCTTGCAGCCGGGATAGACCATCACCTGCGCCTTGCCGGGCTTTGGGTAGCGGCCCCAGGAGTCCGAACCTGGGTTCTGACGGGTGCTGTCCCAGACATAGCCCTGCTTCACGTCAACCACCTCGCGCGCCGGGGCGCGGGCGCCGCAGCCGTACCTGTCGGCCCAGCCGGACGTGTCGGGCAGGCCACCCTGGGCCTTGGCCTCGTTCTCGCCCTGGGCGAACACGAAGGAGAAGTCGCAGGTGGGCGCGACGTTCATCGCCGCCATCATCGGGTTGGCCGGCGGCGCGCCAGGCGCCGGTGGCCGGACCGGCGAGCCGACACGACCGCCGGAGAGGCTGATGCGCACGTCCACCTTGTCCTTGAAGTAGGGGGTGCAGATGATCCGGTTGGAGGTGGCGCCGCCCCAGCTGTGGCCGTCCAGCCAGAAGGCCTTCACGTGCGCCTTGCCGAC
>JANPNB010000487.1:0-2005 GCA_031427275.1 Alphaproteobacteria bacterium
TGGTGGTGATAGCGATCTCGCGACCATCCGGCGCAACCAGTGTGAAACTCGAGGTCTCGCCATAGGTCACGTCGCGGCTGAACCAACCAACGCAGGGAGCCGTGTCGTACCAAACCACGCGCGCTGAGGTCAGTCCGGCCACCGCGCGGATAGCCGGATGACCACGCATCACCGCCAGACCCGAGTTCGGCAACCCAGCCAGTAGCTTCCGAAACGGCGCTTCATAGTCGGCGAAAGCTGGAAACACATTCACGTGGTCGTGGATCAGTGAGGTCAGCAGCAGGTGATCAGGATGGTAGAGGGCGAACTTCGAGCGCGTGTCGCCGTTGCCGACAATGTACTCGTCGCCCTCCAACACCATGTCAGGCGCGGTCCCCCAATGGCCAGTGGCGGGCAAGGACGGCGAGATTGCCCCGATCATCCAGCCGACGTCCACCCCGGCCTCTCGCAGGATGTGGGCCATCAGGGCTGTGCAGGTGGACTTGCCGAATGACCCCGCCACCACCGTATTGGTCCGACTGACCGTCGCCTCCCCCACCAAGCTCGCGAAGTCGGTGATCTTGACACCCCGCGCGACGGCGGCGGTCAGTTCGGGATTGTCACTGCCGCCCAGCTTGGCGCTGGCCCCAAGAACCAGCAGATCCAGGTCGGTCGGCAAGTTCGCCTCGTCAAACCGATAGGTCACCGGAAAACCCAACCGGGCCACATAGGTCGACATCGGCGGAAAGACATCTGCGTCGGAGCCAGACACCTCATGTCCGGCATCGCGCATCATCAATGCCACCGCGCTCATGCCCGCGCCCGCTATCCCTGTGAAATGGATCCGCATCGCCTCCACCAACAAAATACCGCGCCACAGCCGCGCGTTAACCTTTGCGTAACCATGAGGGCAGATTCTGTCGTCGTCTTCTTTGAAGACACCCCACCATCACTGACTTTCATAGCCCGGCCTCGGCCGGGCTCTTTTTTTGATATCGCGCTTGGCACCCCTTGCGTAAAGGCGCTTAGCCTCCTTCTGAAGCATATGGGAGGATCAGCAATGGCGGCCACGGCACCTGGCTTCAAGACGCGGCTAGAACCCCACGACGAGTTCCCTCACCATCCGGGAACCGTCGAAAACTATAATGAAAGCATGTACTTCAACGTCTTCGATCCGAAGTCGAAGACGGGTGGATGGTTTCGCATCGGCAATCGTCCGAACCAGCACTACGCGGAAATGACCATCTGCCTCTATCTGCCCGACGGCCGCATCGGGTTCATGTTCGCCCGGCCTGCTATCGCAGGAAATACGGAAATGAACGCCGGGGGTCTGAAGGTCGAGGTGCTGGAACCCTTCAAACGACTCAGGGTGACCTATTCCGGCAAAGCGCTGATTCTCGCCCGGCCCCACGAAATGGCCGACCCAAAGCGCGCCTTTCGCGAAAACCCCTCAGTGCCCTGCACCGTCGATCTTACCTATGAGGGTGTCTCGCCCATGTACGGCGGGGAAACCGTGCGGGAGGATGGCGTTGAGATTGTCATTGATCCTGAAAAGTCTTTCGCCAAGGCCCACTACGAACAGCACTGCGCCGCCACTGGCACGTTCACCGTGGGCGATGAGCGGTTTCATATCTCCGGCTACGGATTGCGCGATAAGTCCTGGGGTCCGCGCCATTGGCAAGCGATCGACTGGTATCGCTGGTGTCCAATGAACTTCGGACGCGACTTCGGAATGATGTTGTCGGTGATCGGCAATGGGAAAGGTGGCGCGCACCAAGGCGGCATGGTCTTTAAGGACGGAACCTATGATCTCATCTCAGAATGCGTCATCGACAGCGATTGGGACGAGAATGGCTATCAAACCGGCTTGCGGGCCCGGGTAAAAACCAAGGCCGGACACGACTACAGAGTCACTGGCAAGGTCATGTCGCTGATTCCCCTGCGCAATCGCCGAACCACCCCTGACGGTATGGAGATGCAGACACGGATTACCGAGGGCATGACCGAGTATCGCTGTGGCGATCTG
>JANPNB010000488.1:0-2208 GCA_031427275.1 Alphaproteobacteria bacterium
AACCACAGTCTCACATCTGACAGGATCCGTGTTTTCAGTTCAGGCCGATGGCACCCTGCTTGTTCGCGTCGACGATCAAACTCTTATCCTCCGTGGCAAGGACATCACGGTCGAAGCAATTGAACCCACGGACCTTCACTATGCGCGGCCACGGTCCTCCGCGCACCATCCCACGATGAAGCCAGTTGAACTGATATCGCGGATGCTGCGAAACTCGACGACTGAGTCGCAGGTAATTTTAGATCCGTTCGGGGGATCTGGCTCGACATTGATCGCTTGTGAAATGTTGAACAGATGCGGTCGCCTAGTCGAACTCGATCCGCGTTACGTCGATGTAATAGTCGAACGCTGGCAACAATTTACCGGCGGAACCGCTACACTTGGCGAATCTGGACCGACATTCGACGAAATTGCCCGCAACCGTCGTGGCAGTGAGAGTAGCGATCTTGCATAACCGCAGCGGCGTGATTTGCTGGCTCGTTTGTCGGTTTGGCTCCACTCGGCTGTCTCAGGCTATTGCCTGACAATGGCTCGGCGATACCCAGCTGCCCTGGCCTGCGCCTCAGTGCAGAACATCTCCTCAGCACGGGTCTGCTCGTAATAGGGCATGCCGGGAAGATGATAGATCCACTCGCCGCGGCGATTGCGGTTGCCTTTGATCAGGCAGCCCCCGGTCCACTGCGGTGGCTGCGCGCTGCTGCGTTGCCGGCTGGCAACTGCAGGCGCGGGTACTGGAGGCAGCTTCGAGTGGCGGTAGTCACTCGGGAGCATGAAGGTCGATGACCACATGCCCAGGTGATTGGCTTTGGCCCGGGCTTCAGCAGCGATGTAGTTGTCGCTGTACTGGCGGTAGGCAACCGCCCAGCCTTGCTCGACCATCACCTCATTCAGTTCTTCAGGACCAGCGGAGCAGACCGCCAGCATACGGCCGTATTGGTCAACGCCGCTGCCGCGGCATTCGACGTGTTGTCCCTCGATGAGGGATGACAACTGCTGGGCCGCGACCTGCCCGCAGGCCCAAGTCGCACCGTCCTTTTGGCAAGTCTGATCAGATTCCGGTGCGTCGATGCCGAACAGGCGCACGCGCCGTCCTGACACCTCTAGGGTGTCACCATCGACTGCCTTCGCGGAGCCGGCCACGACTTGGGCATGGCCAGGAGCCGAGCAGGCCAATGCCAGCACAAGTGCGCTCAGTCTTATCGGGAGGAAATGGGAAGGAACGCGCATCTACAAGCCGGCCAGATGATTTGTATCTAAGTGCCTTATAGCACAGCAAAACGAAAGAGTTGATGGATCGCGTTTCATTGGGCACCCACCTGTAATGAACCGATCTTACATATCGATCGCTGCTGCCGATGTCGCTCAGGCACGCGACGCTGAACTCTTTGGCCAGCTCGCATCGCGATTGCCTTTTGCCCTAGAGCCTGCCCAGCGCTCGGCCTGGGAGTACCAAATCGCGCACTTGCGCGAACTCGCGGTCGATATTCCCCGGGCGCATTTCTTCATGGAGTTCCTGATCCCGCGCATGGGACGCCGGGCGGACCTGGTGGTGATCACAGAAGGGATCATCTTCGTTGTCGAATACAAGCTCGGCGCACGCCAGTATGATCGCTCAAGCCTCGACCAGGTCTACGGCTACGGGCTCGACCTCAAGCACTTCCATGAGACCTCACATAAGCTGCCGATTGTGCCGATACTGGTTGCAAGCCACGCTCCTGACGAAACCGACCAATCACTGCAGTGGGACGAGGATGGTCTGGCTAAGCCGATGCGGGTCAATACTGCCGGCCTCGCGCCTGCTATCAATTTTGTGTGCCGGGTCTGGGGCAGCCAAGCGCTCGATCCGCTCACCTGGGAATCGGGTCGCTACCGCCCGACCCCAACGATCGTTGAAGCGGCGCAGGCGCTCTACCGCGGCCATGATGTTGAGGAGATCTCGCGCTCGGAAGCAGGCGCCGAAAACCTCTCCCACACCGCCGACTATGTCGCGAAAGCGATCGAGAAGGCTAAGCGCGAGCAGCGCAAGATCATCTGCTTCATCACCGGCGTTCCAGGGTCAGGTAAGACCCTGGCTGGTCTGAACCTCGCCACGGCGCGGCAGCGCGCTCATAGCGATGAGCATGCGGTCTTCCTCTCGGGCAATGGCCCTTTGGTCGATGTGCTCCGCGAAGCCTTGGCCTTAGATGCCGTTGCCAAGGCGCGCGAAGC
>JANPNB010000489.1:0-21760 GCA_031427275.1 Alphaproteobacteria bacterium
CAACAGAATGCGTTTGTCGCCCTTGACCACAGCGGGAATGAATTTCTGGGCAATCACCGGCTCGCGCCCGATCATCCGGTGCAGATCCATCAGCGCATCGAGATTGGGATCATCGGCCAGCAACCGCGCCACCCCCGACCCGCCGCCGCCATAGAGAGGTTTCAGCACCATATCTCCGTGCCGCGCCCGGAAGTCGTTGATCGCGTCCATGTCGCTGGTGATCAAGGTCGGTGGCTGCACGCCTTCAAAGGTGGTGACGAACAGCTTCTCCGGCGCATTGCGCACCTCAGTGGGGTTGTTCACGACCAGGGTCTTGGGATGGATGGCGTCCAGGAAATGGGTCGAGGTGATATAGGCCATGTCGAACGGTGGATCCTGGCGCAGCAGCACCACATCCATCTCCGACAGGTCGCGCACCTCCCACGGTCCAAAACTTGCATGATTTCCCACGACGTCGACGACGGTCACGACCCGCCCCCGAGCGGTCAGCCGCCCGCTCTCCAACGCCATGCGCTCCGGCGTATAGACAAACAGCGAATGCCCCCGCGCCTGAGCGGTCAGCATCATCAAGAACGTGGTGTCGCCCGCGATCTTGATGTGCTCCAGCGGGTCCATCTGGACAGCAACCTTCAACGACATCGGACGATCTCCCTAAGCGACAGACGATGGAGATAGGCGAGCCCTGCCGAATACGCCAGGGCCTGGAGCCCGAACCTTCACCACCACCCCGGCCACCGCGATCAGCGATTCCACGCAGTCGCGGATGGAATCGTCCAACGGTCGGAAACTCACCCCCGTCACCGCCCGCACCCGGTCATTTCGTAGCTCGCACCCGGCCCAGATGCCCCGGAACTCCGCCTCGCGAGCCTGGATGCGCTCAGGGAAATTGTCGGTCACCGCAGGTGTGTCGTGCCTCAGCTCAGGTAAGAGCCGCGAGATATCGGCGCAGACGTCCTCCACATTCCTGACGTCTGTGGACCAGGCGATGTAGCGCTGCCCGTTCTTGACCTCTAAGGCCTCCAAAAGGCCGATGTGGCAGAGCGCATCATCGCGCACGTCCACCGTCATCCAGGGCCGGTACGCCCCGGTCTGCATGTAGCTTCCCGTCAGCATGCCCTCGATGATGTGCTGCCACGGGCCCATGTCCTTCTGGTGCGCCGACTGGATCGGGCCGACATTGTCACCGGGGCAGCAGGTGATCATGTCCCATCCGCCGTGCTGCTCTGCCGCCTCTGTAAAGGCCCGCTCGGCAATCAGCTTGCCCATGGAATAGCCCTGGCCGCGATCAGGTGTGCGCTTAGGGTTCATCTCGTCAGGATAGCGGTCCTCGTAGAAGACCGGCCTGCGCACCACTTCCTTCAAATCCACCTCGGAAATCACCGCCGCAATGCTCGACGTCACCACAACCCGGCCCACCGTCCCTGAGTTGTTGATGCTGGCAATAATGTGGTCGCAGACCTTGGTCACATAGGCCGGGTCCTCATAGCTGCTAACGTGCGAGATATGGGCCACCCCGTGGCAGCCCGTGAAAATCTCATCAAAGCATCCGGCCTGATCGAGGTCTGCACTGTGCAGGGTCAACCGCCCAGACGCATAGCCCGGCATGGCTCTCAAGAACCCCGTCCGCGCCAGGTCATCGGCATTGCGCACGCAAGCCCGCACCCGATAGCCCTTGTCCAGCAACAGCCGCACAATCCAGCCGCCCAGAAATCCAGCCGCGCCAGTGACCGCGATCGTGCCGCGCTTGGGGATAGGAGCCATGGTGGAGTGTCCTTGTTGTGGGTCGGCGGCGACTATTACTCTGCCCAGGCATCCGGGCAATGCTTGGGCCACTTCCCCGGCGCCATGGCGATCAGGTCCAGACGAACCGCCGCGTCCTGAAGTCCCGGTCGGTTCTTGGCCAAGTTCCGGCCCGCTCGCCGCAATCGTTCGCGCTGATCATAGCCGACCGCCTCTAGCGCAGCCGTCAGGGTGGTGCGCCGTTTGACCTCGACCACCGCCAGCACTTGGCCTTTGACCGCCAGCAAGTCGATCTCAGCCTGCGGTGTTTTCAGCCGAAAGCCCAAGATTCGGTAGCCGCGCAACATAAGCCAAACCGCCGCCCAAACCTCAGCCCTGCGCCCGGATTTGCGGGCCGCCAAGCCTCGATCGGACCGAAGCTTACTCACGGCTCGCCAGCCCGCATCTCCATCGCCCGTCGATAGAGGTCGCGCCTGGGCAGTCCCAGCGCCTTGGCGACCTCAGACGCCGCCTCGGCAGGGCGCAGCCGCGTGAGCGCGTCGCGCAGCGCCGTGTCTGCATCCGCAGCGGTTGACGCCACCTCCCGCCCCGGCCCGACCAGGATGACGATCTCGCCTTTGGGCCTAGCCAACCTCGGATCAGCCGCCAACGCCGCTAAAGGTGCCCGGATCACGGTCTCATAGAGCTTGGTCAGTTCCCGGGCCACGGCGGCCTCGCGGGGCCCAAACACCACCGCCATGTCGGCCAGGCTCGCCGCCACCCGACTGGCCCCCTCAAAGAACACCAGGGTCGCCCGCACCCCGGCCAACTCCTCAAAGAACGCCCGACGTGCCACGCTCTTGGGCGGCGGAAACCCGGCGAACAGGAACCGGTCGGTCGGCAGTCCCGCTACCGCCAGCCCTGCCAACAACGCCGAGGCACCGGGCACCGGATAGACCGCTGATCCCTGGGCAATCGCCTCACGGCCCAACCGGTAGCCGGGATCAGAAATCAGCGGCGTCCCGGCATCGCTCACCAACGCGACGCGGCCACCTTCGGCCAACAGCGCCAGCGCCTTGGGACCCGACCGCTCGGCCGAATGCTCGTCATAGCGCTCCAGCTTCTTCGACAGCCCAAAGGCATTTAGCAGCTTGGCCGCCACCCGCGTATCCTCGGCCAACACCATGTCGGCGGCGTTCAGCACGTCCAGAGCCCGCAGGGTAATATCCCGCAAATTCCCAATCGGCGTCGCCACCAGATAAAGCCCCGGCGCAAGCGGAGCCTCTGATAACGCAGGCGGTGGCGGATGGCGCGACATGCCCTAACGCTTCGCCGGTTCAGTCAGTGTTGGCAACCCCACCCCCACTGTCATCCTGACTTGATGACAGTCATGTTTGACCCCGCTTCCAGGGCATTCCACAATCACCCCACCAAACCAGGACCCCAGCCCATGATCACCATCCGCCACATCGAAGGCCGCCGCTCAGAGCGCATCGCTTGGCTGCTCGAGGAACTGAAGATTCCCTACGCCCTCGACTTCATCGGCGGCGATGTTCCAGGCTCGCTGTTGGCCCTGGAACAGCACCACGAAATGCGCATGACCCCCATCGTCCAGGACGGCGATGTCATCATGGTCGAGTCCAGCGCCATCATCGAATACATCTTGGCCCGCTACGCCAAGGGCTCCCCCCTGCGCCCCGCCGAAGACGCCGCCGAATTCCCCGCCTATCTCGAATTCCTGCACTTCGCGGAGGGCACGGCCATGCAAAAGATCATCGCCGACGGCCTGACGCGTGCCCTGGAACGCGCCCGGCGCAAACTCGGTAACTACAAGGAAACCCCGCAACTTCCCGGCCTCGCCGCATCGCGAACCGGCTCCCAACGCATCCTGCACTATTGCGAAAACACGCTCGCCAAACGCCCCTATTTCGCCGGCGATCAGTTCACCGCCGCCGACATCATGATGCACTTCCCGCTCAAGCTAGGTGCCCCGGCCGCCGCCCAAACCACCGCCAATATCAAGCAGATCCAAAACCTGGACGGTGCCTATTGGGACGCCTTCCCAAGGGTGAAAGACTTCATGTCCCGCATGGCTGAACGTCCCGCCTACCAACGCGCCATGGCCTCAACCATGCCGAATGGAGCGCCGAACATGTGAGGGGGAGAGAGCGGGGGAATCCGACTATCAATCCACCGTCTCAAGGTCGGTCCGGCGAAACTCGTCATCGGTCGCCAGGATTGGCACGCCGTAATGCTTGGCGCAGGCATAGTGCAGGCAGTCACCTAGATTTAGGCCATGCCGTCCACTGCGAAAACGGTGTGACGCCGAAATCGCAAGGCGTGTTGCCTCCAGAGCGGGAGGCAGGTCGCGTATCTCTATGCCATGGCTGTCAAGAAAACTGAGCACCAAGGGTTCGACGTCGGCCATGCTGCGATCAAATTTGCCAGGACGGGCAAGCGATAAGACCGCTTCAAGCACAGCTATGGGTGAGGTTATTCGGCTGCTTGCAGATGTTAGCGCGTCGGCTATCCTTTTGGCCTCGCGCTCTTCTGACATCAGCGCGACGATGGCGGACGCATCGACGAACATCAGCGCCCGTGCCTGTCACTAGAGTTATCACCGGACACGTCGCCAAAGTCATCGCCCCACATCTCGTCATAGACGCGTTTGGGCAGAGGTTCGCGCATCTGGTCAGTCAGCACGATGCCATATTGCGCCCGCAGCCTTGCGGCGGTTTCCAGCGGGGTCTCGGCCTGCCGACGCCGCGCCAGAGCCTCCTTCATGGCAATAACAATGGCATCGGTGATCCCAACCCCAGCGACCTGAGCAAATTCTCGGGTCAGCAGGTCGGCCTGCGGATTATTGACATTGATGGCCACAGCCCACCTCATGTAGATTTTGCTGTGTAGATATCTACATCAAACCACCCCAGACAGCAACCCGCCGTCCGGTCCCCGACGGGCGACCAAACAAAGACTCAGAGCCCCGGTTTGATTTCATCAGAACGCAACATGCCCTAGATCGTCCCCCGCTCCCACATCTGGGCTGGGGTCGACGGCGTCGAGATAGCGGGTAAGCGCTGCGATCCATCCTTGCGCGACTTCAACACTACAATCCTCCGCCGCTTTCTCTAGTCCCGCCCCGATGTCGGTAATCGGCTGATGCCCGAACCCGCCACCCGAGCCTCGCAGGTTGTGGCCTAGGACTGCGATTTCCTCGAAGTCGGCCCTGTCGAGAGCGACCTGCATCGTCGAAACCTGTTGTCGGCAGTTCGCAAGGTAGGCCGGGACACTGGCGGCAAGTCTTGAATTGATCTGCCACGGCTGGGGCTCAGCGAGAGGCAGATCCTGGGGATGTGTCGTAACCGCCGAGAAATCCAGGATCGCCTGAAGCAAAACGTCTTGCTTGATGGGTTTGGCCAGGTAGGCCGTGCAGCCGGCCGCCAAACAGGTTTCTCGATCGCCCTTCAGCGCCGATGCTGTGAGCGCAATAATGGGGGTCGGAGACCGGTCATTCGCCTTCTCCCAAAACCTGATCGTGCGTGTCGCGGTCAAGCCGTCCATCACCGGCATTTGCCGGTCCATGAGCACCAGATCGTAGTGACCGGCCTTGAACATCTCGCAGGCGAGGAGGCCTGTTTCGGCGACGTCGATCAGGTAGGGCGTGTCTTCGAGATAGGCTAGCGCAATAGTGCAGTTGTCGGGCGAGTCCTCAGCCATAAGGATGCGCAAAACCGGCAACGGCGCACCGGGCCCGACTCCGACCGGTGCGCTGACCGGTCGGTTGGCAGCGACCCAGACCTCGAACGGGACCGCAAAGGCGAAGACGCTGCCCTTATTGACCTTGCTCGTCACCCAAATGCGACCGCCCATCAGCTCGACTAGGCGCTTGGAGATGGTCAGGCCAAGGCCAGAACCCCCGAACCGGCGAGTTGTGGATGAGTCGGCCTGGGTAAAGCGCTCGAAGACGCGCCCGAGCTTGTCGTCGGCAATGCCTATCCCGGTGTCGCTCACGGTAAACCGCAGGGCGGTCGGCATGGAGGCGTTTTCGTCCCTTTCAACCCTTAGAGAAACTTCGCCCACCGCCGTGAATTTAATGGCGTTGCCAAGCAGGTTGAGGAGCACTTGGCGAAGTCGGGTGGGATCACCCACCAAGTCATTGCGGACATTGGGTGCGATCTCGCAGATTAGGGTCAGTCCCTTTTCCTGAGCCTTGGGCGCGACCATCTCAATGACCTTTTCCAAATGGTCGCTGAGCGAGAACCCGGTTTGCTCAAGGTCCAGCTGCGATGCCTCCACCTTGGAGAGATCAAGGATGTCATTGATCAAGTTGAGCAGGTTGTCCCCGGAGCGGCGGAAAATCTGAACGTATTTGTCTTGCTCAGGCGTCAGCGTCGTCTTGGCTAGGATGTCGGCGACCCCCATGATTGCGTTCATCGGCGTGCGGATTTCGTGGCTCATACTGGCCAGAAAATCAGACTTTGTGCGGCTGGCGCTTTCGGCGTCGGCCTTGGCCTGCTGGAGCTCGGCTTCGACCCGCTTGCGCTCCGTTACATCACGAGCCGCGGCGAACACGCCCTTCAAGGTGCGACCTCGGTCATAGAATGTGGTGGCGTTGTAGGAGACGACGGTCTGCTTTCCCTCCCGGGTGCGGACCGTTAACTCATAGTCTGTGACTGATTTCTCTCCGAGCACGCGCTTAATGCCCGCTTCTGCCCGCTCTGGGTCCGTAAAACAGTCCTTGAACGGTGCGCCGATCAGCTCGTCGCGGGTGCAGCCGGTCAGGGCTTCCGTCTGCTTGTTGACGTCGGTGATAATGCCAGCTGGATCGGTCGTGATCAGGGCGTCAATATTCGATTCAATCAGTGAGCGGGTATAAAATTGCTGGTCCCGAAGGCGTTGGTCAGACTTCTTCTGTTCTTCCTCGACCAGTTTGCGGGCGGTGTTGTCGGTGCCGATCAGCAGGTAGCCAATGATCGCCCCGGCGGCGTCCCGCAACGCTGTGACTGCGACCACGGCGGGAAACCTTGTGCCGTCCTTGCGAATGTAGGTCAGCTCGTAGATGTCCTCGATCCCACGAGAGGCTTTGAACACCAAGGCTTCAAAGCCGGGCTCGATCGGGGTCGCCAGTTCCGCGCTCAAGGCCCGGGCGCGGTTCACCAGTTCTTCGGGGTCGGAAATGTCGGCCGGGGTAATGGTATTCATCACTTCACCGGCGTCATAGCCCAGCATCCGCTCAGCCCCGACGTTGAAGATCTGGATCACCCCCTTTGCGTCGGTGGCGATGCTCGAGAAATTCGCGCTGTTGAAGATGGCGCTTTGCAGGGCACCGGCTTGGCGCAGGGCCTCCTCCGCCTGCTTGCGGGCGGTGTTGTCGGTGCCGATCAACAGATAGCCGATGATGGTATCTGCCGCGTCGCGCAGGGCCGTCACCGAGACAACGGCGGGAAACCGCGTGCCGTCTTTGCGGATGTAGGTCAGCTCGTAGATATCCTCGATCCCGCGCGAGGCCTTGAACACCAGGGCCTCAAAACCAGGCGTAATGTCGGTGCCGAGTTCGGCGCTCAACGCCTGGGCCCGCGCGATCAGTTCCTGAGGGTCAGAGATATCTGCGGGCGTTCGGGTATTCATCACTTCACCGGCGTCATAGCCCAGCATCCGCTCAGCCCCGACGTTGAAGATCTGGATCACCCCCTTTGCGTCGGTGGCGATGCTCGAGAAATTCGCGCTGTTGAAGATGGCGCTTTGCAGGGCACCAGTCGTTACGATGGACTCTTCCGTTTGTCCGTGGACTTCGGTCTTTGAGTTCGGGATGGGGCTTCCTAACGCAGGTGGTCTGGCCGTGAGCGCCTTCATTGCGAAGACGTCAGTCGAATCTAGTGGAGTAGCTCGCCGACGGACCGCTCAAGCTGTGCAGGCGTATAGGGTTTTTGGAGGAACTGACCGCCGCCAACGAATTGGTCAGACATTTCGGCAATCAAAGGACTGCCGGAGGTATAGAGCACCCGCAAACTTGGCCTCAGGCCAATAGCCTGGTTGGCAACATCATAGCCGCCGAACGCCAGGGTGCTCAGGCGTATATCCACGAAAAGGGCATCGATATGCTGGGAAGTGTTGAGATGGGACAGGGCTCCGGCCATATCTTGCGCCGTCAGCGCGGTGTGACCTAGGTCGCCAAGGGTCCATTCGGCCGCTTGACGAATGAACATCTCATCTTCGACAATCAGGATAATCGCCACTAGGGCGCCGCTGAGTTAGAACGGTTCATACTAACAGCCCCCCGGGGACCCATGGTCCTTGCCTCAAGCGCACAACTCGGGTCAGTAGTTTAAGTTCCGCATTAGATTCACATTGTCTCACCGCGAATTTGAGAACCTGTCGGGCAACTATTTCCGACTGCGCCACGCCTCCCAGTCCACTGCCTCTTGCCCCACTACCGCTAAGTCCTCTGGCTCAAACCTGGCGCTGAACAAGATCAGATTCTGGCAGGTCCAGCCGGCGCTGGGGGCCAAGATGCCGTCGAAGCCTAGGAATTCGGCTGCGTCGCCGATCTCTTGGGTGCGGGCATAGTCGAGGCTGTTGAAGGTGTCCGGGGTGACGCCCAGAGCCTGGATGGCCGCGAGGTCAGCGAGTTTCAGGGTGCGTTTGGTTCGCACCGCGATCTGGTGGATCACCGACTTGATTTTCGACGGGAAGACCGGCTGGCGGGTCAGGTGAAAGTGAATTTCGGCCAGCGCGCCTGCGCGTTCCAGCGACGTATAGAGCACCTCGAATGTACCGGGGTCCCAGCGGGCGGCGGCCGGGTAGCCCTGGAGCACATCGCGTTTGTCACTGACGATCCGCCAGACATCGCCCTCGAAACTGACGCCCCTGTGAGCATCAAGCGCGTCCAGCAGGCTAATATCTCGGGCGCGGCGATCGCTCACGAGGCTTTAGACATAGGCCCCGGCGTCGAGCCGTTCGATTACCGCCAGTACCTCTTGGGTCCGGTCGGTGGTGATCAGGTCGATGGCGCGCTCGCCGTTCAAGAGCGGGTGGCGGGCGTGTAGCCACAGTCGAGTTTCATCGGCGGTGTAAAAATCACCCAGCCGGTCCACCACATAGCGCAGCTCTGCAATGACCGTCTGGGTATGCAGACCAGGTGAGCCATTGCCATGCGACCAGCGCGATACGGTCGCGGTCGAAACATCGACGATATTGGCAATGTCCTTTCCCTGCAGGCCACCGCGACTTCGCAGGTCGTCCAGGATCCGTGCGACAGCGGCGCTCATGGGGTTATCCGTTTCATATCGATTTCATAACATGGTCTTGGTGAAATTGAAATGAATTGCCGGTCCCGCCCGTTCCGACGCTCAAAGTCCTGTCGCGACATGGCGCTGATCCAAGGCCGAGAGGATAAAGTCTGCCAAGCGATGGGCGGCGGTGGGCACGGCGGTGCGGGCTTTTAGCAGGGCGATTTCCGCGTCGGCCAAGACGGGTAGCCCCTCGGCTTCACCCAGCACAACTAGGTCATTGGGGGTCATATCGCGGGGCAAAACGGTTAGACCAAGTCCGGCCCGTAAAGCCGCGTGCTGTCCGGCCAGTGATGGGCTGGTATAGGCCGCGCGCCAGGTTCGCCCCTTGGCTTCAAGGGCGGCGATGGCGCGTTTGCGGTAGACGCAGGGGGCGGGCGCGACGATCAAGGCCGCGGGCTCGCCGGGTTTCAGAACCGAGGCGTCGGCCGCCACCCAGACCAGCGGCTCGCGCCAGACTCGAACGCCCAGATCTGGCCCTAACGGCTCGCGCTTGACCAGGGCGACGTCCAGCGCCCCATCCCGCAGTCGTTCGAGCAGGTTGAGGGTCAGGTCGCAGGTGACGGCCAGAGCGACCTTGGGGTGAGCACGGGCAAACTCGCCCAGGATCTGCGGCAAATGCACAGTGGCGAAGTCTTCGGGTGCGCCCAACCGCACCTCACCCTCCAGATCATCGGCCCGCAGTTCGGCGATGATCTCATCGTTCAACCGCAGCAGACGGCGGGCTTGGGGCAGGAAGGCCTCGCCTTGCGGGGTCAACACCACATGCCGGGGATCGCGGGATAGGACAGCGTTGCCAAGCCTGTCCTCAAGCCTCCGGATTTGCGAACTAATCGCCGACTGGGTGCGCCCCAAGCGTTGCCCGGCGCGGGTAAAGCTGCGCGCCTCGACCACCGTGACAAACGCGCGCACCAAGTCGAGTTCAAGATTTATGATTGCGCTGGATATTGGCTTCATGATGCGAAACATAAATCATAAAGATGCAACCTTTCAACCCCTACCCCTGCGGGTTTCGCCCTAAACGCCCTGCCTGGGTCGGTCTGAAGGGGCACATCATGGATATCTTGCAAGGCGCGCTGGCCTTGGCCGCGCAAAACCTTATCGCGCCAGCCATCCTGTTTTTCTTGCTGGGTGCCGTCGCCGGGTTCGGGCGTTCTGACCTGGCCCTGCCGGAACCCGTCACCCGCAGTCTGTCGCTCTATTTGATGCTGTGCATCGGCTTCAAGGGTGGGGTCGAGGCGGCCAAGGCCGGGTGGCGGCCTGACTTCATGGCGGCTGCCGGTTCAGGCATTGCACTCAGTTTCCTGTTTCCCCTCCTGGCCTATGCCGGTTTGCGGTGGTTCCTCAAAATGGAGCGGGTGAATGCGGCGGCGACAGCGGCGGCCTACGGTTCGGTCTCCGTCGTCACCTATGCGGCAGCGACCGAGCTACTCAAGTCTCAGGGCATCGCGTTTGAGGGGCACATGGCCGCCGTGCTGGCGGTGATGGAGGCCCCAGCCATTGTCACGGGCCTGCTGATTGCCGGGTTAGCAACTCATCAGAAGCAGGCTGATAGCCCATCGCCCCTACTGGTGGCCCGCGAAGTGATCATGGGCGCGCCGGCCCTGATGTTGGCGGGAAGTTTCGTGATCGGTATGGCCACAGGTGATCGCGGCTTAGCCAAGCTGGACCTGTTCGTGAATCCCCTGTTCCAAGGTATTCTATGCCTGTTCTTGCTAGAAATGGGGCGAACGGCGGCGCTTAGCATTAGCCGGGCCGGAGCTGTCCCACTGCGCTTAGTCGCCGCAGCGATTGTCCTGCCACTGGTCGGGGCCAGTATCGGCCTGATCATGGCCAAGCTAACGGGGCTTCCAACCGGGGACGCGGTCTTACTTACCGTCCTGGCGGGCTCAGCGTCCTACATCGCCGTGCCCTCAGCCATGCGCATGGCGCTGCCCCAGGCCGACCCAGGCGTCTATCTGACCATGGCCCTTGGGATCAGCTTTCCGTTCAACCTGCTGATCGGAATACCGCTCTATCAGTATGCGGTGACCGCTTGGGTTTGAAGTCTGGCCTAAGTCGACTGGGTGTTGTCTGGCAGGCCCAAAATCCGCTTGGAGATGATGTTGTTCTGCACCTCGACCGAGCCGCCATAGATGCTCATGGCCTTGCCGCCGAGCCAGCCGCGCACGGTTTCGATCTCCTCGTTGGAGAAGGCTGCACCTGTCCAGCCGAGGCCCTGGCCGCCCATGATCTCCAGGGTCAGTTCGGCGCGGGTTTGGGCCACGATGGTGGCAGAGTTCTTCAGGATCGAAGCGCCGTTAGTCGCCCCCGAAGCCCCCTTGGACTCCGCGACCACCCGCGAGAGGGTCAGGCCGTGGACCCGGGCATCCATCAGATGGCGGGTGAGACGGGTGCGCAGGTCGCGGTCAGCCAGCAGGCCATCTTCGTCGACCTCAAGATAGCGTTTGGCCAGGTCTTGCAGCGGCACGGCGCGGCCGCCGTTGGACCCACCGGTCTGGCTGGCCCGCTCATGTTGCAACAGTCGCTTACCGACGCTCCAGCCGCCGTTCAGTTCGCCGAGTAGAGCATCCTTGGGCGCGGTCGCGTCGGTGAAGAAGGTCTCGCAGAACGGCGAGGCCCCGGCGATCAGGGCAATGGGGCGCGGATCAATGGCGCGTTGACGCATATTGATCAGCATGAAGCTGATGCCCTCATGCTTCTTGGCTGTGAAGTCGGTGCGCACCAATGCGCCGCACCAGTCGGAATACTGCGCGCCGCTGGTCCACGTCTTTTGGCCGTTGATGACCCAGTGATCTCCGGCGTCTTCGCACTTCATTTGCAGGGAGGCGAGATCAGACCCGGCATTGGGTTCGGAATAGCCAACGCACCACTGAACATCACCGCGCACGATGGGCGGGATGTGCTGCGCCTTTTGGGCGTCGGTGCCGTAGTCCAGGATGGTCGGGCCGATCATGGTCACGCCCATACCAAACATCATCGGATTGAAGGCGCCAAGCTTGGCCATTTCCTGGGTCAGGAGGCGGGCCTGTTGAGGGGTCATGCCGCCGCCGCCATATTCGGTAGGCCAAGTGGGCGTCGCCCAGCCCTTAGCGCCGATAGCTTTGCGCCAAGCGGCAAGGTCCGGATTTGGCGTCGTCAGCTCAGCGGAAGCCAACGCGCCTTTGCCCTTGAGGGCTGCCGGGAAATTGGCCAACAGCCAGGTGCGCGCCTCTGCGCGAAAGTCTTCCAGTTCCAGGTCGGCACCGAAATCAGCCATAGGTCTTGCTCCGAAGAATTGGAGCCACCTTAGAGTTACTCCGCCCAGGCTTCAAACAGCAAACGGGCGGCTGTTGCCAGCCGCCCGTGTCGAAATCTAGAGTCGTGGGGAGTCCTACAGACCCTGAAGCAAATAGCGGAAGGCTGAGGGGGGCATGCGAGCCAGCTCTGCGGCGAAGGGGGCCATCAGACGATCAAGCAGGTTTTCGATAAAGCGAACCATTGGGAAATTCCTTGTGCATTGCAGCAAATGTTGCAATGCATATAGGCCGCATGTCCTGACAAATCAATAAGTAGACGCTGATTAGATGAAGTGTCGGGGGGTTTCAGATGTTGCGATGCGGCATTACCCCTCGTCATCAAAGCCGGCCAGATCCTCGGCAGGCCCCGGCTCATAGCTCACCAGATCGCCCGGTTGGCAGTTCAGCTCCTTGCACAGCGCAGCCAGGGTAGAGAACCGCACGGCCCGCGCCTTGCCCGTCTTCAAAATCGAAAGATTGGCAATCGTGACACCGACCCGGTCGGCAAGCTCGGTCAGCGACATGCGTCGCGCCAGCAGCATTTGGTCAAGTTGAACACGGATGGGCATGGCTAGATCGTCAACTCCGCCTCTTGACGCAGACGCGCGCCCTCACGGAACACCTCGGCCAGAACAAAAACCACCAACACCGAGAACCAGGCGGTGAGGCTGATGCCCTCATCTCTCTTTAGATTGAGGTCCAGGATGTCGCTGGCCAGGCGAACCGCATAGCGGACCAGTTCAAGGCTGCCCAGGGCAAGACCGATGATCCGCAGGCGGCTGACATTATCGGGGTGGAAGGGATCGCCGGCCATCAGGGTCGCGAATATCTGTCGCAACCGCGCCACGATGATCAGGACACCGCTGAGATAAAGCGTCCCGCCGACAAGAGCGGCCATAACCATCGGCCATTGTTTGACCAGCGCCAGGCCATTCACATCGACGGCGATCATGGCGATCAGGTCGGGGTTAAAGCTTAAAAGCAGGGCAACCAGCAGAAGCAGCCCAACGACAACTGCACCGATCCAGAGGGCGACGAACACCACGTCCAAGGTGATCTTGAGCAGGCTCGATACCGAGCCCGGTCCCAAGGCGCGCATCAAACGCATCATTTGCCCCCAGATTAAGTCTTGGCCCGCCGCGGAGGCCACTTTCGATTGCGGCGTCAGCGGCGGGTTTGATCCGCCAATATCATAGGTCAGTCCAGACTTAAGCGGTCAGATTGTTCGCAATCAAGGCCAGCGCCGGCACAGCGGCCAGAACCAGGGCCAGAACCATCGCGGTGCGATCCATCCAAGCCATCATTGATTTATACATGGTGAGTTCCTTTTGAATTGATGCTGCGATGCAGCATTTATGCCAACGACGTTGTGCCGCTGTTGTTGATATTCAATATGGGAACATCGATTTACGATCAATAAAATTATCGTTTTTCGATATTAAACCTTCGTAAGATTGTGAACTTTTCGCAATGCAGCAAAATGCGCGGGCCGCTATGATCTAAACTGAAACGGCGGGAGATCCCTTGATGGCCTTGATGTTGAGCCCTGGCGCGCGGCTGGTCGTGGCCACCCACAATCCCGGCAAAGCCAAGGAACTGGCAGAGATTTTGGAGAACCGCTTCACTCTGGTGACCGCCGGTGAGCTGGGCCTTGGCGAGCCTGACGAGACCGAGAACAGCTTTGAAGGCAATGCCCTGCTCAAGGCCCGCGCCGCCGCCAAGGCCAGCGGATTGATCGCGCTCGCCGATGATTCCGGCCTCAGCGTCGCCGCACTTGCTGGAGCGCCTGGAATCTACTCCGCCAGATGGGCCGGGCCGGACAAAAACTTTACCACGGCCATGGACCGGGTACTGGAAAGATGGACCGCGCAGGCCACCGACGATCTCGCCTGTTGGTTCACCTGCGCGCTAGCCGTGGCCTGGCCAGATGGTCCCGCCGTGGTGGTGCAGGGTCGCCTGGACGGCACACTCACCTTCCCGGCCAGAGGCGAGCGCGGCTTCGGCTATGACCCGATCTTCACGCCGCTCGGTCACAGCCAAACCTTCGGCGAAATAGATCCGGCGGCCAAGGACGCCATGAGCCACCGGGCGCTGGCCTTCGCCAAGCTGAAGGCCGCGATCCTTTGAGCCAGCAGATCGGCGTCTACATCCACTGGCCCTATTGCGCGCAGATCTGCCCCTATTGCGACTTCAACGTTTTTCGGGATCGAGGTCGCCTCGCCGAACAACGGGCCCTGAAAGACGCCATCCTCGCCGACCTCGCAGGGCAGCGCGCGCTGACCGGCCCGCGCGATCTGGTCTCGATATTTCTCGGCGGCGGCACACCTTCGCTGATGGACCCCGACTGGGCCGGTGAGATCATCACCGCCTGCCGCGCGCTCTGGACCCCAGCCGCCGATCTTGAAATCACCCTGGAGGCCAACCCCACAGACGCAGAGGCTGGCCGGTTCTCAGGCTTCGCCGACGCGGGCGTGCAACGCCTGTCGCTGGGCTTGCAGTCCCTGGACGACGCCGCGCTGAAACTGCTGGGCCGCAATCACGAGGCCGCGGAGGGCAGGCGGGCGGCGCAGACGGCAGGCACCATCTTCCCGCGCCTGTCGCTGGACCTGATCTATGCCCGCCCCAGCCAGACCGCTGCGGCTTGGGCCGATGAGCTGACCCAAGCCGTCTCTATCGGGGCGGAGCACATCTCGCCCTATCAACTAACCATCGAGCCCGGCACCGCTTTTGATCGGGCCATGCAGCGCGGCACGCTGGTTCCGCCAGGCGAAGACTCGGCGGCTGACCTCTATGACGTGACCCAATCTGTGCTCAACGCCGCCGGGTTCGACGCCTATGAGGTCTCCAACCACGCACGGGGCGTAGCGGCCCGGTCAGCGCACAATCTCGTCTATTGGCAGGGGCAAGACTATGTGGGCGCAGGCCCCGGTGCCCACGGGCGGCTGACCTATGGCGGGGTGCGGCACGCAACCGAAGCGGCGCGAAGGCCTAGCGACTATGTGGCTCAGGTTGCCGCAGCCGGGGTGGGGTTTGCGGCAGCAGAGGACTTGTCAGCCCAATCCGTGGCCCAAGAGCGGCTGTTGTCGGGGCTGCGAATCTCGGACGGCGTCGAGTTTGCCGAAGTGGCCGCCCTGGGGCTCGGGCCGCTGCACCCCGAGGTCAGCGATCTGGTCACCGCCGGATTGCTAACGCCCGACCCACACCGCCTGCGGGCGACCGCTGCGGGGCGGTTGGTGTTGAACTGGCTGACCGGGCGGCTGGCGAGCTGAGGGGAGATAAACTTGATTCACCGCGGACGACGCGGCTTGGAGCGCCTCAAATTCCGCCTGGCTGAACCCGCGCGTGAGCCGGTGAATTGGGAGGTTTGACGGACCCACAAAGTAAGCCCCCGGGCCGTCAACGCGATAATCTGCGCATCCCAACCTCGGGCGCAACGATCACCGAAAAAGGTCGGAGTGCGTACCTGTTCGTGCCAGCTGAAGTTCACCGTCGTGGACGCGGTAGATTAGCACCCAGTCCGGCTCGACGTGCAGATCGCGGTAACCCATCCAGTTGCCCCGCAACGAATGGTCGCGATACTCGACAGGCAACGGGTCGCTCTGCATCAACAGGGTCAGAACAGCCCGCAGTTTGGTCATGTCCTTGCCGCGCTTCTCTGCGACCTTGACGTCCCGCTTGAAGCGCCCGGAGCTGACCGGTCTCAGCATTAAATACCCAGGTCCTTGAACAGAGCCTCGGCAGTCTCAAACTTCTGACCCTTGCCCGCGTCGATCTCCTTCATCGCCGCCGCCGTCGCGGCATTGGGCACCTTCACCGCAAACGGTAGCCGCTGCTCGTCTGCCACGCGCAGCATTAGGAGCCGGATCGCATCAGACACGGTCAAGCCCATACTCTTGAGGGCCGCGCTGGCTTTGAGTTTGGTCGCGGCATCTATGCGCGCGCGGACAACGACGTCTGTGGACATGGGGCACCTCGCCTGTAGCTACAATAGCGCTACAATAATATCACTTCAAGTCATTGAATGGAGTTTCTAGTCACAATGGGCTGGACTTTAGGGCTCACTGTATCGTGAACCAGTGTCTCGCGATTCCCAAAACCGCCAATAAAATCAGCCTACCCGTTCCTAGGTTACCGTTGGGCAAAACAGAAAGATTGGGGGAGCACCCCTTAAGTCCGTTGACGAGTCATTGGACACCATGGCTCCATGATCTTGCGTATCGGGACGAGCAGTCGTCAAGATACGGTAGCAGCAGGCGTCGCGCATGGTCCTCACCTGACGACGCCCGCTTTCCGCGGCCTCTTAGAGACCGGTCCGTGAGCATGGCCCCCCGGTCTCATTAGCCGACGGGGTCATGTGCACGCGGAAGGTTGCCACATGTACAGCGCGAAGCAACCCGTATCGGCACCGAGCATCAGGCGATGCAATAAAGCTTCCGTTACCAATGAATTCAGCCTCGCCTCTGTCGACTAGGTTGGATGCCCACCAGACAGTCGAAGCCCAGGATTGGTGCGAATAAGATGGGGGCACCCTACCGCCCCACCGCGGCTCTCTGCATCACCACCAATTCCGCAATCCCCTTCCGGGCCAGTCCGAACAGCGCCTCAAACTCGCCCTGACTGAACCCGCGTTTCTCGCCGGTCGCCTGGATTTCCACGATGTCTCCCGAGCCGGTCAGCACGAAATTGGCGTCGGCTTCGGCGTTGGAGTCTTCTTCGTATTCCAGGTCCAGTACCGGATTGCCCTGATAGACGCCGCAGGAGATCGCCGCAACCTGGTCGACAATCGGGTCGGTGGTGATCACGCCCTCGGCGATCAGGTGGTCTACCGCGATGCGCAGCGCCACCCAGGCTCCGGTGATCGCTGCCGTCCGGGTGCCGCCGTCAGCCTGGATCACGTCACAGTCGAACGAGATCTGCCGTTCCCCCAACAGCGACGGGTTGATCACCGCGCGCAGGGAACGGCCGATCAGGCGCTGAATTTCCTGAGTACGCCCGCTCTGCTTGCCCTCGCTGGCCTCGCGCCTGCCGCGCGTATGGGTGGCGCGGGGCAGCATGCCGTATTCCGCCGTCACCCAACCCTGGCCCCGCCCGCGCATGAACGGCGGCACGCGGTCCTCAACGCTGGCGGTGATCAGCACCTTGGTATGGCCGAAACTCGCCAGGCACGAGCCCTCGGCATAGCGGTTGACCCCGGTTTCCAAGGTCACAGTGCGCAACATGTCGGCGGTTCGGTCGGAGGGACGCATGGCTTGGGCTTTCTGATGTCGGGCGACGCTTGCGCCAACTTTCCGCGCGCTTATCCTAGAAAGCGATGCTTCCGTCCATGGGCCGCCCTTGACCAGTCCGCTTCTCTCGCTTGGCCCCTCGCTCACTGAGCTGGATGGGCGGGCCCGCGACATCTTCCGCCGCGTGGTGGAAAGCTACCTTGCGAACGGTGAGCCGGTCGGGTCGCGGACCCTGTCCAAGGCCGGTATCCACCTATCGCCCGCCTCGATCCGCAATACCATGGCCGACCTGACCCAACTGGGCCTACTGGGTGCGCCCCATGTCAGCGCCGGTCGCCTGCCCACCCATGCCGGTCTGCGGCTGTTTGTCGACGGGCTGATGGAGGTGGGTCACGTCACCGCCGAGGACCGCAAATCCATCGAGGCGAGACTAGCAGGGCGCGGTCGAACCTTTGATGACGCCCTAAACGAGGCCACTGGCATTCTGTCGGGCCTGGCAGGCGGGGCCAGTATCGTCGTGACCCCTGTGCGCGACGCCGGGGTCAAGCACGTGGAGTTCGTCGCCCTGTCGGTCGATCAGGCCCTGACCGTCATGGTGTTCGAGGACGGCACGGTCGAGAACCGGCTGATGAAGCTGACCGCCGGGGTGACGCCCTCGGCGCTGCAGGAGGCGTCAAACTTCCTAAATGCCCGGCTGCGCGGCAAGACGTTGGCTGAGGCCGGGGCCGACATCCGCACCGAATTGGATAGCGCCCGGCGTGAGCTCAACGCCACCGCGGCTCGCCTTGTCGAGGATGGTCTGGCCGGATGGAGTGGCGGCGAGGGTGCCGAACGCGCACTGATCGTGCGGGGTCGCGCCAATCTGCTGGGCGATGGTCAGGCGCTGGAAGATCTCGAGCGCGTCCGCATGCTGTTTGATGATTTGGAACAGAAAGAACAGCTGATCGGTTTGCTCAATGGCGTGGCCGAAGCCCAGGGCGTGAGCATTTTTATTGGCGCTGAAACCCGTCTGTTCTCGCTTTCGGGGTTCCGCTGTGATCGCAGCACCCTATATGACGGGCAATCAAAAGGTGCTGGGCGCGATCGGCGTGATCGGGCCTGCCCGCTTAAACTATGCCCGGGTGATCCCGCTGGTGGACTATACCGCCCGCGTGCTCTCCCAGATGGCCAATACCTAGAAGGAACTGCCAATGTCCGACGATCAAACGCCGGCTGAAGAAGAACTAGATGCCGTCGCCGATGCGGCGCTGGACCATATGGAAAAGCTCACGGCTGAGATTGCTGCATTGAAAGAGCAAACTCTGCGCTATGCGGCCGAGGCGGAAAACACCAAACGCCGCGCCGAGCGTGAGGCCAATGACGCGCGCGCCTATGCGATCCAAAAGTTCGCGCGCGACCTGCTGACCGTGGCCGACACCCTGGGCCGTGCGCTCTCCGCCCCACCCCAGAGCGGCGACCCGGCCGTCAATAATTTCGTGGTCGGCGTCGAGATGACCGAAAAGGCCCTGCTGGGGGCCTTTGAAACCAACGGTCTGAAGCGCTTGGAACCCGTCAAGGGCTCCAAATTTGATCCCCACCAGCATCAGGCCATGATGGAGCAAGCCTCGACGGAGGTCGCCAGCGGCGGGGTGATCGCCACCCTGCAACCCGGCTATGAGCTACTGGGTCGCCTGGTTCGACCCGCCATGGTGGTGGTCGCCGCCAAGGGTTCGGTCGGAGAAGCCCCCATCGAACCGCAGGCCGCCAATCCCTATGCCGCCAATGACGAAGACGGTGCAGGAAATTCGGTAGATACCACCGCCTAACACCTTTCGCCGTTCGAGGATTTAGATAAAGTCGTCAGTCCCTCTAGGTCCGGCGACTCATGCGCGTCGGCGCGCCGAGTTACGGACGACACCATGAAGCTGACGATTGAACGGGCCGCGTTGTTAAAGGCCCTGGGCCATGTGCAGAGCGCGGTCGAACGGCGCAATACCATTCCGATCCTGTCCAATGTGCTGCTCTCGGCAGAACGGGACCGGCTGAGCTTTTCAGCTACCGATCTGGACATGGAAATCATCGACGAGGCCCCGGCCCAGGTGGACCAGACCGGTCAGATCACGGCACCAGCCCACACCCTTTATGAGATCGTGCGCAAACTGCCCGAAGGGTCTGACGTCTCGCTCAGCTTCACCGGCGAAGACCCGCGCCTGACTGTGGCCGCCGGGCGTTCGCGCTTTAACCTACCGGTGCTGCCAGCCGGTGACTTTCCGATCATGTCGGCCGATGGTTTAGCGGCCCGCGTCGGTGTCGATGTGGCCGACCTGATCCGGCTGATCGACAAGACCAAGTTCGCCATCTCTACCGAAGAGACCCGCTATTATCTGAACGGTCTCTACCTCCACACCGTGGTCGAGGGTGGCGTGGCCAAGCTGCGCGCCGTGGCCACCGACGGCCACCGTCTGGCCCTGGCCGAAATGATTGCGCCCGAGGGGTCGGCTGGATCGCCCGGCGTCATCGTGCCGCGCAAGACCATCAATGAGGCGAGGCGGCTGCTGGACGACGCTGGCGAAACCGTCGATCTGGCGCTCAGCCCACAAAAGATTCGCTTTGAATTCAGCGGCGCGGCCCTGACCTCCAAAGTTATTGACGGCAACTTCCCTGACTATGTCCGGGTCATCCCGCGCGACAATGACAAGGTGATGATGGTCGACAACAAGCTGTTCGCCCAAGCCGTCGACCGGGTCGCCACCATCTCGGCGGAAAAATCCCGCTCGGTGCGCATGGCCATTGAGCCCGGCCGCGTGATCCTGACCGTCCGCAATATGGAAGCCGGCCAAGCCGTCGAAGAGATCGAGGTCGACTACACGGGCGACAGCTTCGAACTCAGCTTCAATGCCAGATACCTGCTCGACGTCACCGACCAGATCGGTGCCGAACAAGCCGAGTTCCGCTTCGGCGGGCCAAATGACCCGGCCTTGGTGCTGGACCCGACCGATCCGGACGTGCGGTACGTGCTAATGCCGTTGAGGGTGTAAGCCAAGCCAGCACCCCACCCCCCGCTCATCCCCGCGACCGCGAAGCTGCGGCGCGAAGCTGCCAAAGTGGGGATGAGCGGTGGGGGTTACATTTTACGCTTGCACCCAAATACCGCTACACACCGCGCGTGAACCGCACCGCTCTCACCCATCTGACTCTCACCGATTTCCGCTCCTACGACCGGGCCGAGATCGCGCTCAGCGGTGCGCCGGTATTCCTCGTGGGGCCGAACGGTTCAGGCAAGACCAATTTTCTCGAGGCGATTAGCCTGCTGACCCCGGGTCGCGGCCTGCGCGGCGCGGCGCAGGTTGAGGTGGGGCGCAAGCTGCCCGGCGAGGCCCAGGGTCGGGCCTGGGCCGTGGCGGCGATTATCACCCATGACGATGAGCCCGTCCGCGTCGGCACTGGCCTGGAGAGCGCCGGGTCACCCCGTCGCACCGTGCGGCTGGAGGGCGAGGCCGTGCCGCCGGGTCGCCTAACCGACCTCCAGCGCCAAGTCTGGCTGACCCCGACCCAGGATCGCCTGTTCCTCGAGGGCGCAGGCGACCGGCGCAGGTTCTTCGACCGGCTGGTGTTCGCGGGAAACCCCGCCCATGCCACCCACGCCAATGTCTATGAGAAGGCGCAGCGGGAACGCATGCGCCTGCTGACCGATGGCCCCGCCGACCCCGCCTGGCTTACCGCCCTGGAAACCCGGCTTGCACAGGCCGGCGCGATGATGGCGGCGGCCCGTGCAACCACGCTCTGCGCACTACAGGAAGAGATCAACGGTCGCGGCGAACGCCCCTTTCCACAGGCACGATTGTCGCTGACGGGCGAATGGGAACAGATGGCCAGCCAAGGCGTCGAAACCCCCGAGATCGAGGCCCGGCTGGCCCGCGCCTTGGCGTCTGCCCGCGACCGAGACGCCGCCGCCGGACGCGCATTGACCGGCCCGCATCGCGGCGATCTGGCCGTGATCCATGTTGAAAAGGACCGCCCAGCCGCCGAATGTTCGACCGGAGAGCAGAAAGCGCTGATTTTGAACCTGATTTTGGCCCAAAGCGCACGTCTTTCGCGTGCAGAATCAGCACCAAAGCCTATATTACTGCTAGATGAAGTTGCAGCGCACCTGGACCGCAGAAGACGGGCCGCACTGTTTGATGAAATCACGGCGCTCGGTCTCCAAGCCTTCCTCACCGGCACGGACCAGCACCTGTTCGAAGATTTGCAGGGCCGGGCCCAGGGC
>JANPNB010000490.1:0-18533 GCA_031427275.1 Alphaproteobacteria bacterium
GCATCACCGATGATCCCAGGATCGAGATCGAGGCATGCATCAATTTGCCGTCCTGTCCCGGCAGCCGCATCATTTCGACGGCGTCAAAGGCCAGCTTGTAGAATTCGATAGCCTCGGCCGCTCCGGCGCATACCAGGTGCGGCGACATATAGTGCATACCTTCAGGCAGGTCGGTTGTAGCTCGGCTGATCATGACAAAGTCTCCTTGCGGTTTGGGGTGTTGAACAGCATCTCGAAATAGCGTCGCAGATGGTCAATGCTATCGACGGCGACTTGCGGATCGTTCTTGGCCTTGGCAACGATGAACGCCCCCTGCAGCACCGTCTGGCTGTAGAGTGCCAAACTCTCGGCGGTGGTCTCGAAGGCTACACCGTACTTAGCGATAGCTTCGCCGATGTCGGCTTCCAGCGTTTCTGCATGATCGGTGATGGCCTCGAAGCAGGCATCGCGGATTGCGGGGCTGGATTGATGCGTCTCTTGCACCATCGTCCCGGCCACACAGCTGAACTCCGAAGCCGGTCCGCGGATCAGGCCGCGCCGAAAATCTAGATAGGCCAACACACGGTCCAATGGGTCAGCCGGGGTGTGATAAGGTGCGCGCGCGAACTTGGGGGCGATGGTCGCCGTCCAGTGCGCCGCCGCCGCAACGCCCAAGGCCTCCTTGGACTTGAAGTGGTGGAAGAAGGCACCTTTGGTCACGCCCGCAGCCTGACAGAGGTCATCGACCGAGGTCGCCCCAAAGCCGTTCTCGCGGATGAGCCGCATTGCGGCGTTGAGAATGCCTTCGCGGGCGTTGGGCTTCTTAGGGGATGAGGCCAGCGCAATCATCGCTCAGCCTTGCGGTGGCATGGCGGCAGGGTCCATCCACATGGCCTCCCAGACGTGGCCATCGGGATCGGCCAGGTTGCGGTTGTACATGAACCCCAGATCCTGGATCGGGTTGATGTCGGCCGTGCCGTCATGGGCGGCAGCCGCGGTATTCATGGCATCGACGTGCGCGCGATCTTCGCAAGATATCGCCAACAGCACCTCATTGTGGGTTGAGGGTGCAATGGGGCGGCTGGTGAAAGTGGCCCACTTTTCGTGCGTCAACAGCATGACGTTGATCGCGTCGCTCCACACCATGCAGGCGGCGGTTTCATCAGTGAATTGGGGATTATTTGCAAAGCCGAGGGCTGTGTAGAAGGCCATGGAAGCTGGCAAGTCGGCGACGGGCAAGTTGACGAAGATGCTTTTGGTCATGAGAATTTCCTCTCTCTAGCATAAACATACCAACCGGTTGGTATTTGTCAAGATGCAATAGAAGGAACTCTGCATAGGCCGCCCACGCAAGAACCTCAGTCGCCAAATCATTCGAGGAGCCGCAAGGCAAGCGGCAGGAATTCGAGATTGCATTTGTCATCAATTCGGGAATAGCGTGTGTTCGACGTCACCCATTGAGGCTTCCAGCTCGACGCGAGCTGTCGTTCATAGGAGATGATGATGCGGGCGCATACTCAGGGATCCAAGCTCGAGCTACGGGCCGTTTCTGGCACTCATGTGGTCACCTTGGCTTGGGATTTCGTGGGGCCGCGACCGGCCAAATCACGAAATTTGCTCGGCTTCATGGTCGAGCGATCCGAGTTCAAGAACGGTCAAGTGATCGAGAACTATGCCCTGCGCGGCATCAAACGGTTCCGGTTCAAAGATGAGGGTTTGCCGCCAGGGACCCCAGTCCCGACCTCTGAGCATCCGGTGCAGACTTTCCAGTGGGGCGACTACACCGCCAAGCCGCAGACCAAATACCGCTATCGCCTGACGCCGATATTTGGCGCGCCGAAGAACCTGGTCCGCGATTCGACGCTAGCGGTCGAGGTGGAGATCGTGACCGAGGCAGAGCGCGACCCGCGATCCACCGGCGTGCGCCACGACATCTTCTTCAATCGGGGCGCGGCGGGCTCCCAAGCCTATGCCCGCCGGTTTCCCGGTACGCGACCCGATGAGGCCCAGCCCCTGTCGGAGCAGATGGCCTGGCTATCGCGAGGACTGTTTGAGGCCCTCACCGGTTTCATCAAGCGCGCCAATGGCCCTCAGTTCAAACTGCGCGCCATGCTCTATGAGTTTCAGTATGCCCCGGTCGGGGAGGCCTTTAAGGCCGCGCATCTGGCCGGCACCGACGTCGACATCCGCTATGAGGCGCAGTCCTACAAGGACCATAACGAGACGATGATCGCCGACGTTGGGATCGGCGCGATTTGTCGACCACAGGCGGTTCGCCACGGCATTCGCCACAACAAGTTCATCATCCTGCTCGAGAACGACATTCCAGTAGAGGTGTGGACAGGCTCGACCAACATCTCGGCGGGTGGGATCTTCGGCCACTCCAATGTCGGCCACATCGTACGCGACCCGACCATCGCTCGGCGCTATCTCGACTACTGGGATGAGTTGGCCGCGGACCCGGTGGATGTCGCGGGCCTGAAGAAGACCAACCGCGAGCTCGAACCGACGCCGGCCGCCGGTGCGCCACCGCCCGATGATCGGGTGATGACCCTGTTCAGCCCGCGCGATGTCGCGACCAAGGTACCGACCTTACACTGGTACGGCGACCTGATGGGGTCGGCCAAACGGCTGATGGGCATGACCTTTGCCTTCAACTTCGATGACATCTTCATCCAGGCCCTGGCCGGTAACAGCGAGGCCATCCGCTATCTCTTGTTCGATAAGAAACTGCCGCAAACCGTCGAGATGAGTCTACGCCAGGATGGCCATACGGTTATCGCTGCCGGAGCCAAGCTGAAGGCCGGGGACATGGAGTTGTTCCTCGGCGAGGAGCTGACCGGCTTTAACAAGAACCTCTATATCCACGACAAGTTCATCATCATCGATGTGCTGGGACCTGACCCCATCGTCGTGACCGGCACCGCCAATTTCAGCAAACCTTCCCAGGCCGCCAATGACGAAAACATGCTGGTCATTCGCGGCGACACCCGGGTCGGCGACATCTATTTCGGCGAGTTCATGCGGGTGTTTGACCACCTCTATGCCCGCTACATCGTGCGCAAAATCAAAGACGAAGGGGGCGGGGACCCCAATGCCGGGTTCTTGAAGGAAAAGGTCAGCGACTGGCTCGATCCGCACTTCAAAGCTGGCCCCAAATCACTGCGGCGTGAGGTGTTTATGGGGCGCTGACGGTGTTTCACGCCATCTTCGCCTTGCGCAGAACCTGATAGGCTTTGATCACTCGCTGCAGCTTGTGCTCTGCGGACCGGTCGCCGCCATTGGCATCGGGGTGGCAGCGCTTGACCATCTCGATGTACTTCGCCCGGATCACCTCGGTGGTGGCGTCGTCGGGCAGGTCCAGGTCGGCGAGCGCATTGCGTTCCATCTTGCCCAATTTGCGGCGCTCGGGCTCGGTCGCGCCTTGGCTACTGCGGCGGTCGCCGGTGCCGAACAGATTGAACGGGTCGCGGTAGGGTTTGCCTTGGCCCGATGTTGCGGCGGCAGCTTCGCGGCTGAACCGGCCGGCTTTGAAGTCCCAGGTTGGGCGGTCGCCTGAGGCGCTCTGGGCCTGGCGCTGGCGGATTTCGCCCTCGCTCATACCGGCAAAGAAATTCCAGCTGCGGTTATATTCCGCCGCGTGCTTCTGGCAGAACCAGTAGTGTTCGTTGAGCATCTCGCGGGATTTGGGAGCCTTGGCGCTGCCAGCCAAACGGCACTCAGCATGGTCGCAAACCTTCTCGCCGGGCTTTAGCGCAAAGACGTCATCGGTCGCGACGTCGTCCTCCGGCGAGGGCGGACGCACCCGGATATCGACGAACTTCGGCTTGTATTGAAACGCTGTGGCCATGGCCTGATTATGATGCCGATAAACTCCCTTTCAAGAATTGAAGATTACGGAGATAGGGGCTAGACTAAAGGCCATGCTCTCGGTGGGTGGTTGGGTTTTACCGCTCGCCCCGACGAATCCTGCGGGCAGTTCATGGATTGCAAGTCATTGGACCCGCAAGGGGACGGTTTTCTTGTGTCAGGATAACCGAAAACCCCGCAGCGGCAGCCCATTCTGCATTTCGCCCTGGCGGAGGCTGATTGATGTTTCCATCATGAAGCAGATCAGCCGTTGGCAGCATATGCCAGATAGATCACGATGTGAACCATTGGCCTCTCGCGCCGCATGGTCGCCTACTATTCCAGCGGCGAGAAGCCGGTGCCCAAGGCGGTGCTGCTGGCATGTCCTTGGTGGGAGGTGGTGGAGGCTTAGGGAACTCTGAGACTTGCATTGAGTCATCTCATGGCCCGCCGCCGAAACCTCCTCCGACAACGCCTAGCCGTCCCCACGGCGCTCGCGTTCGTCGGCTCTGCCACTGTCGGCGCGGCCTATCTGACGGCAACCCAGAAACCGGTCGTCCGAAGGCTAGACCTTGAGCTGGCGGGTCTCCCAGTCGACAGCCCAGCCGTCCGGATCGCTCTGCTTGCCGATTGGGCAGAGTCGACCGATCCTCCTGGTTTTCGTCTGTTTTGGTGTGCGTTCGTCGTCAATCTTGTCTGAGGCTCAGCTTCCAAAGCCTGTAGGCTTCAGCCCCCTCCGGCTCGCCGCTTCGCTTCGATCGACCTCCCCCAAAACGCGCTGCGTGCTGGTGGAGGAATTGGGCTGGCGAATGAATGCCGGTGGCCTTAGCCTAACGTCAGCACGCCGACCCACCCAACAACCAAAGACCGCACCCCATGGGCCCCATCACCCAAACCCTTCACGCCAAGCTCACCACCGCCTTTGCCCCCACGCGCCTAGAGATCACCGATGAGTCCTCACGCCATGCCGGGCATGCGGGGTCGAGCGACGCCGGGGAGAGTCATTTCGACGTCACCATTGAGAGCCAAGCCTTCGCCGGGGCCAACAAGGTCGCCCGCCAGCGGATGATCTACAAAGCGCTAGCCGAGGAATTGGCCGGTCCGGTCCACGCTCTTTCGCTGAAGGCGCTGGCACCAGGCGAGGCGTGAACAGACAACGAAATCTGTGTCATGTGATCCAGATAGATAAGGCGCAACCGGACCGCAATCTATGACGCTGCAAGACCTCAGCCTGATTGCCCAAATCGCGGGGGTGTTACTAATCCCGGCGTCATTGTTCTTTGTCGGCATGCAGATGCGTCAGGCTCATGCCGTTGAACGCGGCAATGCACAGCGCGACATCCTGGACCAGACGCGTGGATGGTGGATGCTCTGTGTCGAGGACGAGGTGACATTCGAGACGTTCAGCGCCGGTCTGGCGAACTATGATGCGCTCAGCCGCTTTCGAAAGGCGCGATTCAACGCACTTTGCTGGAACCTCAAGCATATTGTTGAAGGCGTATTTTTCCAGCACAAGACTGGTCTGATCAACGCATCGTCCCACGAAGGCTATGTCATCGCGTTTCTCGCGATCATCAACACGCCAGGCGGGCGGCAGTGGTGGGCCGGGGCCTCCAAAGTGGCCAATGCGGAGTTTGCGGCCTATCTCACCGGGCGGCTTAATGCTGAGGCGGCAAGACTGCCACTCTGGACCGATCTGTTGCCGTTTTTTCGTTCGCCCGATGCGGGTCCTGCCAGGACGCAACCGTAACTCTCGCTGAAAGCTCTCGCACCCGGCGAGCACTGAGCGGGAATAGCGATATCCCAACTGACCCCTAAGCCAGGCTCACTTCGCCAAAGTGGATGGTCGAGGATCTTTCCGCCTTGCCCTCTGGCCGCACGACAATATCGACCTCACAGCCCAGCTTGGTCAGCATGCGCATCAGCCGCTCAACCGAGACATCCCGGAAATGACCCTTCAAGATGCGAGAGACATCGGGTTGGCTGACGCCAGAGGCCTTGGCCGCTGCGACCTGGGTTAGCTTCCGCTCACTCATGATGTCGGCCAATCGCGAGACAAGTTGTGCTTTGAGAAGATGCGTGTCGGGATCGGCATGACCGAGATCGGCAAACAGGTTCTCTGTGCCTAGCTTCACGCCATCGTCAGATTGTTCGGTCATACGGAGCCTCTTGGGATTTGGTGCTGATCGTGATGGGCTTTCGCCACCTTCAGCCGGCGACGGATCAACTCGATGTCCAGTGGTGACGTTTTGCGACCCTGTTTCGACTTCTTCTGGAACGCGTGCAGGACATACAAAGCTTCTTCAAACTTCACCGTATAAACGGCGCGGTAGGTATCATCTTGATGATCATCGACCACCTCGAGTACGCCCGCTCCGCCAAAACCTTTGAGAGGTTTCGCGTCTGGATGCATTTTGCCGGTCTGCGCGAGAAAGAGTGCGTAGCCCATGAGGTCTTGCACCGGATCGGGCAACGCCCGGAAATCTTTGTAACTGGAGCCTATCCAGGCGACCGGCTTCGCAACGCTCATTGGCCGCATTATGGTAGTTTCACCATTGAATGTCAAATCTTGATGAGACCCAGGCCGAAGAATTGGCGGGTCCGGTTCATGCGCTTTCGCTGAAAGCCCTTGCGCCCGGCGAGCAGTGACCAGACACTAGAGCTAATCGTCGCCCAGCATATTTTTTGGCGACCGCGCTGAGGAGGCGTGACTTTTGAAGACCACCATTACTGTGAACGGCCAGACCCACAGTCTGGACCTCGATACTCGAACCACCCTTCTGGACGCATTGCGTGAGACGCTAAACCTCAAGGGCTCCAAGAAGGGCTGCGACCATGGCCAGTGCGGAGCCTGCACGGTGCTGGTCAACGGCGTGCGGATCAATTCATGCCTGTCCCTGGCGGCCATGCATGACGGCGACGCCGTGACCACCATTGAGGGGATCGGCGGGGTGGAGAATCTGCATGCCATGCAGCAGGCGTTCCTGACCAATGACGCCTTCCAATGCGGCTATTGCACGCCCGGCCAAATCTGCTCAGCGGTGGGCATGCTGCAGGAGGCCGCTGACGGCTGGCCCAGCCAAGCCACCGATGATCTCGAGGCGTTGATCGCGCTCACCGACGCTGAAATCCGCGAGCGGATGAGCGGCAATATCTGTCGCTGCTCGGCCTATACCCAAATCTTGGCCGCAATCCGTGACGTGACGGGAGCGGTGGCATGAAGTCCTTCACCTATGAGCGTGCCACCGATGTGGCATCTGCGGTCAAGGTGGTTGCCACCACGCCCGGAGCCAAGTTCCTGGCCGGTGGCACCAATCTGCTGGACCTGATGAAGTTGGAAATCGAGGCTCCCACCCATCTGGTGGACATTCATCGCCTACCATTGACCGCGATTGAAGCAACAGCCGATGGCGGACTGCGTATTGGCGCGATGATCACCAACAGTCACATCGCCGCCGATGCCAGGGTGCGCGTGGCCTATCCGGTGCTGGTCCAGGCGATCCTGTCCGGCGGATCGGGCCAATTGCGCAATAAGGCGACGGCGGGTGGCAATCTGATGCAGCGCACCCGCTGCGCCTATTTCTATGACACGGCCAAGCCCTGCAACAAGCGCAACTCCGGCTCCGGCTGCGCGGCGCTGGAGGGCCTGAACCGCAACAGTGCAATCTTCGGGGCTAGCGATCACTGCATCGCCACCCACCCGTCGGATATGGCGGTGGCACTGGTGGCGCTCAATGCCAGGGTCGAGACGGTGGGAGCCAATGGGGTGACCCGCACCCAGGCCGTGGCTGATCTGCACCGCCTGCCGGGCAACACGCCACAGATTGAGACGGACCTCGCCATTGGTGAACTGATCACCGCAGTGATCCTGCCGTCGCCGCCAGTCGGGGGTCAAGTCTATCGCAAGGCCCGCGACCGCGCCTCCTATGCCGGTGGCCTGGCCAGTGTGGCCGTGGCTGGGGGCAACGTGGCGCTGGGCGCCGTAGCTCACAAGCCCTGGCGGGCCGACAAGCTGGAGGCGGCGCTTGCGAGCGGCGCGTCCGGCGCAGAAGCCGCCGCCGCCCAACTTGCCCAAGCTAATGCCCATGGCAAGAACGCCTTCAAGATCGCGCTGGTGGGTCGCCTGATCGCCGCGGCCCTCGACGACGCCAACACCCGGAGCAAGTCATGAGTTCGGTCAAGGATTGGGCCGCGCCCAACCCCATCTCGGAAAACCGCTCGGGCCTGATCGGCAAGGGTGTCGAGCGTTATGAGGGCAAGTTGAAGGTTACGGGCACAGCGGCCTACGCCTATGAGGTCGAGCCGCCATCGCCTGCGGCCTACGGCTATCTGGTCGGGGCAACCATCGCCAAGGGCAAGATCACCGCCATCGACACCGCAGCCGCTGAAGCTGCGCCGGGCGTGCATCTGGTCTGGACGCACAAGAACGTGCCGGCCCAGGCCCAGCGCGGCGAGCGGCTAAATCCGCGTAGTCAGCGGGCGTCCAATCCGGCCCTGGCCTCAGATCAGGTGGAGTTCTACGGCCAGCATGTGGCCTTCGTGTTGGCCGATACCCAGGAGAATGCGCGCGGTGCCGCCGGTCTGATCAAGATCAGCTATTCCGCCGAACCTGCCGTGGTGGATTTCCTGGCGAGCTTGGATCAGGGCGAACAGCCTCCCGGTGAGGAAGACCTGCACATCGGTGATTTCCCCGGTGCCTTCGCTGCGGCCCGGGTCACCGTCGATGAGACCTATTTCAGTCCGATCCAGAATCACGTCCAGATGGAGCCCTGCGCCACCACCGCCTGGTGGGACGGCGACAAGGTCACCGTCCATACCTCCATCCAGATGGTCAAGGGTGGCCAGCACGCCCTGGCCGAGACCTTAGCCATCCCGTCAGACCGGGTGCATCTGTTCACGCGCTATATCGGCGGCGGGTTCGGCGGCAAGGGGCAATCCTATGACGACCTGACCTTGGCGGCGCTGGCGGCCAAGGCCATTGGGCGTCCGGTGAAAGTCGCCTATAGCCGCCATCAGATGTTCCACGGCACCATTCACCGGCCCGCTGTGCAGATGCGCGTGCGCTTAGCCAGTGAAAGCAGTGGTAAACTTTCGGGCTTCGCCATGGAGGCTGTTACCCACTGCGCGCGCAACGCGATCTTCACCGAACACGCCGCCAATTTCGCCCGAAACCTCTATGCCGCGCCCCACCGTTTGACCGGCCACAGGCTGGTGAAAATGGATCTTCCAGGTGCTGGTGCCATGCGCGCGCCGGGCGAGGCACCGGGCATGCTGGCCTTCGAAGTCGCCATGGACGAACTGGCCGAAAAGCTGCAAATCGACCCCGTAGATCTGCGGAAAATCAACGAACCGGAGCATGATCCGGAGACCGGAAAGCCATTTTCTGTCCGCCAGTTAGTGCAGTGTCTTGATGTAGGTGCGCAACGCTTCGGCTGGAACCGTCGCAACCCTAAGCCCGGCCAAGTCCGCGATGGCCAATGGCTGGTCGGCATGGGCATGGCCTGCGCTATTCGCGGCAATTTCCTATTGCCAGCCAAGGCTGGAATCAATGTCGCAGCCGACGGTCGGGTGACCCTCAAACAGGGCATGACCGACATCGGCACAGGCACCTATACGATCCTGGCCCAAATCACGGCCGAGACCCTCGGCGTCCCGCTCAACCATGTTGATGTGGAACTGGGTGACAGCGACCTGCCGCCAGCCCCTGGCTCAGGTGGACAGTTCGGAGCGGCGACCGCTGGATCGGCGGCCTACGAGACCGGCATGGTGATGCGCAAGACCCTGGCCGAGCTGGCCACGGGTGACCCCAACTCACCAATCTACGGGGCCGACCCGACCCTGGCGCAGTTTGGCGACGGCAACATCTCGATCGGCAATCAGGGCGAAAGCCTCGCGGCGCTAGTGGCCCGCACTAAGCCCGAGGGCGTCTATGTCGAAGGCTCGATCTCGCCTGCGGCCGATGCGCGGGACTATTCAGGCCATACCTATGGCGCGCACTTCGCTGAAGTCGGCGTCGATGTGGCAACTGGTGAGGTCCGCATGAGGCGAATGTTCGGGGTGTTCTCTGCGGGCCGGATACTCAATGCCAAGATGGCGCGGAGCCAAATGACCGGCGGGATGATCTGGGGCATCGGCGCGGCTCTGACCGAGGTTAATGCAATCGACCCGCGCTACGGCTCATTCATCAATCAGGATATGGCCAGCTACCTGGTTCCAACCCATGCCGACATTGTCGATGTGGACGCCATGTTCCTCGACGAAGCCGATGACAAAGCCAACCCTCTGGGTATCAAGGGCGTCGGCGAACTGGGCATTTGCGGTGTTGGCGCGGCCGTGGCCAACGCGATTTACAACGCGACGGGCGTCCGGCTTCGCGAGTACCCGATGACCCCGGACAAGGTGTTGGTGGGGCTGATCGCGCGGGGGCTCTAGCCCCGATTCTGCTTCAGGTCGACCAGCACGCGCGCCAAGTCGGCCTCGCGAAACGGCTTCTGCAGGACAGGTGCCCCTTTGTCGACAGGGCGCAGGCCAGCGTCGCCATAACCTGTGGCAAAGGCATAGGGTAGCCCCCTTTCGCGCAACAGGTCGGCTAGCGGGAAGACCGACTGGTCGCCGAGATTGACGTCAAGAACCGCGCAGTCGAGCTCAAGTTCGCTGACGCTCTCCATCGCCTCATCAAGCCGAGAGATGGGGCCGACGACGATACAGCCCAGGTCGGCAAGCATGTCTTCCATCAACATTGCGACCATCATTTCGTCTTCGACAACCAAAACCCTCAGGCCGGTCAGATCGATGGTCATCGGCCTACTCGCTGATCTCGGTTGTCTCTAAGGGCATGGAAATGCGCAGAGTAGCGATCTGGTTCCGGACCCGCTTGACCACCTCGAACCGGTGGCGATGGAAGATGAAGGTCTGGCCGATCTTGGGAATGGTTTGGGATTCGTGGATCACCAAACCGGCGACGGTGACGGCCTGATCATCGGGGAGGTCCCAGTCTAGGGCGCGATTCAAATCGCGGATCGGCACTGAGCCGTCAACAACGACGGAGCCGTCAGCCTGTTTGCGAACTCCCTGAATGGCACTGTCGTGCTCATCCTCGATCTCGCCGACGATTTCCTCAAGGATGTCCTCCAAGGTGACCAACCCCTGCAACGCGCCGTATTCGTCGACAACCAGTGCGAAGTGGTTTTGGCGCTTCAGGAAGGCGTTGAGCTGGTCCTTAAGATTGGTGGTCTCTGGAATGAACCACGGCTCCCGCCGAATCTTGGTAATCTCGAGGGCGCTGAAATCGCCGTTAGCTTCTGCGATCGCGTGCAGCAGGTCCTTGGCGTGGAGGACGCCGACGATATTCTCCGGATCGTCGCGGTAAAGCGGCACCCGCGTGTGATCGCTCTCAAGGACCTGCCGAACCAGCTCACGCGGCGACAGGTCAGCATCGACCATCGAGATCGACATGCGGTGGACCATGACCTGGCTGACGTCCATTTCCGACAGGTCCAGCACGCCGCCCAGCATGCGCCGGTCGCGTTCCTCCACAAGACCCTCAGAGTGATGATACTCAACAGCGCCGCGGATTTCCTCGTGCGCGGCCAAGACGTCAACGCCCATATCCAACCTGACGCCAAATAGCCGAAGGGTCCGCCGTACAACGAATTGGATGGCAAAGATCAGCGGCCCAAACAGCCTGACCACCAGTAGGGTTGGGCCAGACAGGAAGCGGGCCACATCATCAGAGCGCAGGATCGCCAAAGTCTTGGGCAGGACTTCGGCAAAGACCAAGATCAGCACGGTCATGATCGCCGTCGCCGCAGCAACGCCCCAAGGCCCTGGAATCGCTGCGGTCAGCACGGTGGTGGTCAGGGCAGAGGCTAAGATGTTGATCAGGTTGTTGCCCAATAACACCGCCCCGATCATCGTCTCTTGATCTGACAGCAGGCGGTTGACCCGGCGGGCGGCGCGATCGCCCTCCCGCTCCATCTGGTGCATACGCGCTCGGCTTGCGCCCGTCAGGCTGGTCTCGGCAGCCGAGAAAAGGGCAGAGACCGCCAGCAGCCCGAAAACGATGGGAGCCAGGGCCAAGATCGCACCCATCAGTGGGCTCCTTCGGATTTCAGGAAATCGATCACGGTGTCTGCAGTGATGTCCTTTGCCACGAAGGCCTGGCCCAAAGCGCGCGCCAAAATGAAGGTCAGCTTGCCGCCCTCAGCCTTTTTGTCTTGGGCCATGTGATGGACTAGCTGTTCGGCGCTGAACGAGGCTTCTGCGATATCGCTGATCTTAGTTGGTAAACCCGCCGAGGCGATCGCCACGCTAGCGCGGATTGCGTCCTGGACGGTGCAGAGGCCCTGCGCGGCGGAAAACCGGAAGGCGATGGCGGTTCCGGCGGCGACAGCCTCGCCGTGCAGCAAATCATCACCAAACCCCATCTCGGCCTCCAGAGCATGACCAAAGGTGTGGCCGAGGTTCAGAAGCGCCCGACGGCCAACCTCCTTCTCATCCTCAGCAACAATGTCAGCTTTCATCTGCACACAGGCAGCGACCGCCTGGGCCAAGGTTGAGGGGTGGCGGTTTAGAACGCCGGCGGCATGGGTTTCCAGCCATTCAAAGAACGGAAAATCCCCGAGCAACCCGTATTTGATGACCTCGCCGAAGCCAGCCCGCATCTGGCGATCAGGCAGGGTGGACAGGACGTCGAGGTCGGCCAGAACCAGCCTGGGTTGATGAAAGGCACCGATCAAATTCTTGCCGCGCGGCGTGTCGATGGCGGTCTTACCGCCGACCGAGGAATCCACCTGTGCCAGTAGGGTGGTGGGGATCTGAATGAATTCAATGCCACGTTTGTAGATCGCGGCGGCGAAACCGGCCAAGTCGCCCACGACGCCGCCGCCGAAGGCCACGATCACGTCACCGCGGTCTAATTCCAGCGCTAGCAAACGATCGCAGAGATTAGCCAAACCCTCGAAGCTCTTGGTCTGTTCGCCAGGCGGCACCACGATGGGCAGGGCGACGATCCCGTATGAGGCCAAGGCCACCGTCAGCCTTTCGCCGTGCAGGCTCCAGACCGTTTCATCCGAGACAACAGCCACGCGGTCACGCCGCAGAAAACGGCGAAGATGCTGGCCAGCCAGATCAATCAACCCTGGTCCGATCACCACTTCATAGGCCCTATCGCCCAGACCCACGGAAACGATCTGGCTCACGAGGCGGGTGTCTCCAAATAGGCGGTCATAGCCTGCAAGACCTGATCGACGGCGACATGGTGTGGCGCATCGCCAGTTTCGACCACGATATCAGCCTCCCCGTAGGTCGGATAGCGAGCCTGGGCCTGATCCCGCAGAACCTGGACTGGGTCTCTTCCGGCCAGCAGCGGCCGGTTGTCTTTGCGAGATACTCTGCGGGCCAGAACCTCAAGGTCGGCCTTCAGCCAAATCGAGATGGACCGGGCTTTGATCAGGGTGCGGGTTTCAGGGTTCATGAACGCACCGCCGCCTGTCGCCAGAACGTGGGGCGGTTCATCCAACAGTCTTGCGATAACCCGCCGCTCCCCCTCTCGAAACGCCGGTTCCCCAAGGTCAGCAAAGATGTCGGGGATGGAACGCCCCGCCGCCGCCTCGACCTCCTGATCGGCATCTTTGAACGGCAGATCCAAGGCATTGGCTAGCCGTCGGCCGACGCTGGATTTGCCGACCCCCATCAAGCCTACCAAGGTGACAGTTCGGGCGCGCAGGGGATTGAAACGGTCCATGAACCATCAGGGTTTACACGAGCAAGGGGCACAGCGCCAAGCTGATGCGCAAATTGTGCCGCTTTAGTCCCGGGGAGATCGAGTTCGCCATGACCACCGGATCGGGCTGGGCCGAAGCCTTTCTGGAGATGATGGCGGTCGAGCGCGCTGCGGCCAAGAATACGCTGACCGCCTATTCCAAGGACTTGACCGACACGCAAATCTTTCTCCGATCCCGTCGCCGCGACTTCGCGAGTGCGACAGCAGAGGACATTGAGGCTTATTTCAGCGCCTTGGGCGATCGGGGTTTGTCGCCGGCGACGGCGGCTCGGCGCCGCGCCAGCGTCCGCCAGTTTTACCGCTTTGTGCTGGGGGAGGGATGGCGATCGGATGACCCGTCTCGCCGCGTAGATGCACCCAAACAAGGACGTCCCTTGCCCAAGGTCCTGTCGCGCGATGAAGTCGACCGGATCATTGCCGCAGCCTCCGCCCGCGACGGAGTCGAGGGGCTGCGACTGGGGTGCATGGTCGAGCTGATCTATGCCTCTGGTCTGCGTGTCTCTGAGTTGACCAGCCTGACCTTGACGGCCTTGGCGCAGGACCCTGCCTATCTGATGGTCCGCGGCAAGGGCGGCAAAGATCGGCTCGCCCCACTAAATCCGGCCGCACGTTTGGCGGTGAAAGCCTATCTGCAGGTTCGCAATTCGTTTCTGCCGAAAGGCGATGCGGCCAACCCCTGGCTTTTCCCGTCGCGTGGAAAGGCTGGTTGCCTGACCCCCCGGCGGTTTGCTCAGCTGCTGGATGAGTCTGCGGCAGCCGCTGGGATCGATCCGGCTTGGGTTAGCCCCCATGTTCTGCGCCACGCGTTTGCGACCCATCTGCTGGAGGGCGGCGCTGATCTGCGGGTGGTGCAGAAACTATTGGGCCACGCCGATATCGCCACAACCCAGATCTATACGCACGTGGCGCAAGATCGCCTGGTCGAGGTGATGGTGACGAAACACCCGTTAGGACGGAAAACCTAGAGCCCTTTCCCTTTAGCGCGCACCGCTCTAGGTTCCAAACCTACGATCACCGGAAAGAATCCGCCTCGCATGGCCGCACATTATCTTGAGTTTGAGCGCCCGATCGCCGACATCGAAGCCAAGGTCGAAGAGCTGTCTAAGCTTGCCGAGGCCACCGGCGGCGGGGGCTTGGACAGCGAGATTGAGGCGCTGCGAACGCGCGCTGGCGTCATGCGCAAGGATGCCTATTCCAAACTGGACGCCTGGCAAAAGACTCAGGTTTCGCGCCACCCTGACCGCCCTCACTTTGTCGACTATGCGGCGGGTCTGATCGACGAATTCGTTGAACTGCGCGGCGACCGCAAATTCGCCGACGACCAAGCGATTCTAGGGGGCCTTGGTCAATTTCGAGGCCGGCCCGTAGTGGTGATCGGCAATGAAAAAGGTCGCGATACCGTGACCCGTGTGAAACACAATTTCGGTTATGCGCGCCCCGAGGGCTACCGCAAAGCTGTGCGTCTTCTGGACATGGCTGAGCGCTTCAATCTGCCGGTCATCAGCTTTGTTGATACGCCCGCTGCCTATCCGGGATTGGGTTCTGAGGAGCGCGGGGTGGCAGAAGCTATCGCTAGATCAACCGAAAAGTGCCTGATGTTGAAGGTGCCTATGGTGGCGATCGTGACCGGCGAGGGCGGGTCTGGCGGCGCCATCGCCATGGCTTGCGGCAACCGCGTGCTGATCTTGGAACACGCTATCTATTCGGTGATCCCGCCCGAGGGCGCTAACGCCATTCTGTGGCGCGGCGCGCGGACGGCGGAAGAAGCTGCCAAGGCAATGAAGATATCGGCACAAGACTTGATCGGCATGAAGATCGTGGATCGCATCGTTTCCGAACCTCCCGGCGGCGCGCACTCCGACCCAGAGGCCGCAATCCTGGCTGTCGGCGACGCCGTCGAGCAGGAATTGGCCGGATTGGAAGGCATGAGCTCGCAGGCACTGATGAAACAGCGCGCCGAACGGTTTTACGCAATCGGGCGCAGCGGGCTGGCGTAAGGATTTCGCCGCGCCAACCCAACCGACGCCGACGAAGTTGCGTGAAGAGATTGAGCGGTGTCGCCCGCTGGCAAAGAAACCGCTTGGAGTGAACCTAACCCTCGGGCCATCAACCAGCCGCTCTCTTAAGGGTGCCGGCAGGCGCTCATCAAGAGCGGCGTAGAGATCGTCGAAACCGTCGGTAAGAAGCCGAAGGAACATGTCGATGACTTCAACAAGCAAGATTGGCTGGGACCTAAGTGGGCCTAGACTAGCCGACTCAGCGCCTCTCCCAATTCATCGACGGCGGCTGCGGTGGTGGCCCATGAGCACATGAACCGAACTGACCTATCCAGGGTGCGATAGACGTACCATCCGCTCGAACGCAGGCGCTGTAGGGTCGGCTCATCCATGGTGACGAATACCGCGTTAGACTCCACAGGGTGGGTGATCGGGAACGGCATTAGGCTGGCCAATCGCGCGGCCATGGCGTTGGCGTGGGTGGCATGTCTGAGCCAAGCTCCGTCTTCCAGCATGCCGATGAACGGGGCGGAATAATATCTTCCCTTAGACAGCAGTTGGCCCGATTGTTTGAGCCGTGCGTCAAACCGGCGCGCCAGGGATCGATCCAACAGCACCACGGCCTCGGTCGGTGTCATGCCGGCTTTAGTGCCGCCGATGACCAGAATGTCGACGCCGAGCGCGCTGATCGATTTCAGGTCGAAACCGGCCGCGGCAGCATTGGCCAAGCGGGCACCGTCCAGATGCACCCCGTAGCCTTTGGCCTTCACCGGCCCCGTCAAGGCGGCGACCGCACTAGCCGAATAGAGCGTTCCGTACTCTGTAGCGTTGGTCAGCGAGAGGCCCGCCACTGCCTGAGCATGGGGATTGTCGGCAGCGGCCAGGGGGGCCACAAGTTCGGCAGGATCGATGCGGCCGGACGCGCCCGGCAATCCGATCAGTCCCAGCCCGTGGCCAAAGAAGCCCGGTGCGCCGGTTTCATCGGTGACCACATGGGCGTGCTCATGGGCCAAGACGGCCTCGAAGGGTCGGCAGAGCGTCGCCAGGGATATGGCGTTGGCCGCCGTGCCAGAAGCCACGAACCGGATCTCGGCGTCGGCATCTAACGCCGCGCGAATGGCATCGGCGGCCCGGCGGCTGCTGGTATCGGCACCATAGCTGCCGGTGAAGCCCTCGTTATTGGCCGCAACGAGGGCAGCCATAGCCTCTGGCGTGGCCGGAGCCGCATTGTCTGAGGCGAAGTCGTAGCGGGCCATCAGCCGTGGTGTCTCGCCCAGTCGCGCACCTCGGAAACATAGAGATCCGGTTCTTCCATAGCGGCGAAGTGCCCGCCGCGCGGCATCTCGCTCCAGCGTTCGATGTTATAGGCTCGGTCAGCCCAGCTGCGCGGCGGTGCGGTGTAGAGCGGTTCGCCCGGGAAGTTGGCGAAGGCGGTGGGGGTTTCGCAGCGCTCGCCCTCTTTGAAGTTTACGCCCCCCTCCTCCAGCAAGCCGCGATAGTACCAGGCTCCGGTGGTGAAGCTGCCGGTCATCACGTAGATCATGATGTTGGTCAGCATGGCGTCCTTTGGGTGGGCCTGATCGAGAGATTTCTCGCGCAAGTCTGACCAGTCATAGAACCGTTCCATGATCCAGGCGGCTTGACCCACCGGGTTGCCTGCGGCCATCCAGGCGATGGATTGCGGCTTGGAGGCTTGCAGCCGGAAATAGGCGCCCAGCAAGTCCATCATGCCGCTTTGCCGTGTGACCCAGGCGACCTCGGCTTCGTCTTTGGGGCCGCCGAAGGGCCGAAACCCCATCATGTTCAGGTGGATGGCCCGGGCGTGAGCGCCGTGGTCATGACCCAGCCATGAGGTCACTAAGCCGCCCCAGTCGCCGCCCTGGGCAAGGTAACTGTCATAGCCTAGGACTTGCGTCATCAGAGTATTGAACAGGCGTGCCGTGGCGCGTTGGCCAATCGGTTTGGTCGGCTTGGACGAGAATCCGAAGCCGGGCAGGGACGGGATCACTAGGTCAAATGCGTCGGCTGCATCACCGTCGAACCGAGATGGGAAAGCCAGTTTCTCAATGGCACCCCAAAACTCGAAGTGAGATCCTGGCCAGCCGTGAGTGATGAGTAGCGGTCGCTTGCCGCCAGCCTCGCCGATCACGTGCAGGAAGTGCAGGTCGAAGTCTTCGACGCGCGCGGTGAATTGCGGAAAGCGGTTGAGGTTGGCCATGGCGGCCTGCCAGTCGAAGCCATTTGTCCAGTGATCACAGAGCGCCTTTAGATACCCAGCATCGCATCCATAGGCCCAGCCATTGTCGACCTGAGGGGCCGGTGGCCAGGGATAATTTCGAACTTGATCCAGGACCACATTGACCTGCGCCTTAGTCCAGCTGACTTCAAAGGCTCTTATGTCTGACACGTGCAGTCTCCATTACGAACCCAGGCTAAGGTCTCAAACCGCGCGCTAAGGCGTGGTTCAATTGGCGGTGTAGTTCGCGGGCGGCACCGTGCGGCAGCTTGCCGGCCAGTTCCAACCCCACAGCACCGTGGGCGGCGGCCCAAAACATCTTGCCAATTTCGGTGGGATCACCGGTCAGCACGCCCTCAGCGACCAAGGTTTTCACATATTGCGTCTGGGTGTCACTAGCCCTGTGTCCAGCTGCGATGAGGTCGGGGTAGTCCTTCTCATGGGGCTGATCCAGGTCGAACATAAGCTTGTAGGTCGCTGGGTGCTCGAAGGCGAAGGTGATGTAGGCCTCTCCAACGGCAACACCTTTGGCACGCGCACCTTGAGCCGAAGCGTAAGCACGCTCCAATGCGTCGGCGAACCGGTTGAACCCATTGGTCCGGACGGCGGCTAGAATATCGTCCTTATCTGCGAAGTATCGGTAGGGGGTCATTGGGCTGACGCCCAGGTCAGCGGCCAGCTGGCGCAT
>JANPNB010000491.1:0-3749 GCA_031427275.1 Alphaproteobacteria bacterium
CTTGTCGACATCGCTGAACGTATGCGGCGAGTAGAAGAGTTGATGTTCTCCAAAGCACCCTCTGTTTACAACGCTCTGCGGCCCAAGGGAGTTCCGCGTATGACCGACAAGGAAGACATCGTGGCCTTCGCCAAGTCGGAGAAACGCACCCGCAAGTCTAAGCTGGCGGCCTAGCGATGGAACAATCCACACCGGCGCAAGTGATTGACACTGACGGAGCATCAACCTTTCCAATGGTGTTCGGAGAATATTAGTGAAGTTGAAAGATTCCGACTGACGATACAACCCTAGTTGAATGGCCGCTTCCGCTGCATTTCATTCGTTTGCTACTCGACCCTTTTGTGCCAGCAAACGTCCGTACATGGACGCCCCTAAATATGCCAGGCATTCAGTTCATGATGACTTGAAGGTTCGATTGCACCCGTACATTCGGACTTTCGTTGCGGCATCGCCGCTGTCCCTGATGGGATTTGCTGGTCGGCTTCTCTATCGCTTTTTCGCACCTCAAGTGCTGCGGACATTCTGGGCTTCGCCAACCACGGTCTAACCTGTTTTGCCATCACTGCGTGATTGCCTGAGCAATCGGTGGTTAAGTCCTCCTGCTTTCTGATCTGTCAGGTCTTGACGCTACGAAGCGAGCTGTGGCGGAACGTAGGTCGGTTGGAACTCGCGCCCATGGGCCAGCAACGCCCAAACGGTTCGCACATTCTTGTTGGCCGGCGCCACCGCGGCGACATTCGGGTGTCGTCGGTTCAGCAGACTCGCCAGCCACACGTTGGTGTTCACGGCCTTGCGCTGCGCCGCCACAATGGCCGAGCGCGCGCCGTGAATCAGCAGGGTGCGCAAGTAGACGTCCCCACGCTTGCTGATGCCCAGCAGCGTTGGCTTGCCTCCGCTTGAATGCTGCCTGGGCACCAGCCCGAGCCAGGCGGAGAGCTGCCCCCCATTATCGAAGCTGTTTGCATCGGCAATGGAGGCTACCAGGGCACTGGCACCCAGTGGTCCGATGCCCGGAATTTTCTCCAGCTTCAGGCTGAGTTCGCTGCTGCGGTGCCATGCCTTGATTTGGCCCTCGAACTCGTCGACCAGCTTGTCCAGCCTCTTGAGATGTTCGGTCAGGCGCACGATGAGCTGGCGGAAGGTGCCCGGCAACTGGCTGCTTGCGTCTTCGAGCAACTGGGGTACTTGCTTGGCAACGTGGCAGATGCCTTTCGGAATGACCAGGACTAACTCGCCGAGCAGGCTACGAATCTGGTTGGCCTGCGCTGTGCGCGCGATGACAAAGCCCTGGCGTGCACGATGCAGGGACAGCACGGCTTGTTGCTCAACACTCTTCACCGGCACAAACCGCATGTTGGGCCTGGTGACGGCCTCGCAGATGGCCTCCGCATCAGCTACGTCGTTCTTATTGCTCTTCACGTAGGCTTTGACGAACTGCGGCGACATCAGCCGTACCGTGTGACCAAAGCCGCTTAGGGTCCGTGCCCAGTGGTGGGCGCTGCCGCAAGCCTCCATGCCGATGAGACACGGCGCCAGGTTCACGAAAAACGTGTTCATCTGGTCACGCCGCAGTTGCTTACGCAGCGCAACCTTTCCATGCTCATCTACCGCGTGAACCTGGAACACATTTTTTGCCAGGTCGATACCAAAAGTCGTAATCTTCATGGTGGACGCCCCTTTCGGTTCAAGTAGTTGCTGACACTTCCACTTTGGCACATCTGATGCCGTTACGGGTGGGCGTCCATCCCATTGCTTTTGGGTTGTCAATTGAGATCCGTGTATTTCCTTTGTCGTCGAAAGCTGCTTCCGGGCCAACAAGATACATTCAGGAACCGTGCCCAGATCGGACGATCGTTCGGCTCTAGGAGGACCAAACCGGGCTTATCGACGTCATGGCTTCTCAACTGGCGTCAGTTAGGCGGCATGGGCAAACGGCGGCGCCGAATCCCTTATTATTGAATTGAACCGCCGCAATGCAATGACGTAATCCCCGTACCTACAAGGCGCCTATGAAACGCAGTGACAAGCTAGCCACCGAACCAAACCCTCTCGCCTTTCTATTGGGGGGCGGCGAGATGGGCCGCTTGATCCGGTCGATGGACTGGTCAGCGACCTCGCTGGGGCCGGTGGACGGGTGGCCGCAGAGCCTGCGCACGACCGTCAGCATCTGCCTGTCCTCGGATCTGCCCATCTGTGTCATCTGGGGGCTGGGCCTCGTCCAGCTCTACAACGACGCTTATCGGGTGATTTGCGGTGGCAAGCACCCGCAGTCGATGGGGCAGAACTTTTCCGAGTGCTGGAAGGAAGCGTGGCCGGTCATCGGCGAGGCGCACGACTCGGCCTTCGCTGGCGACAAGGCCTTCCTTGAAGCCCAGCAGATTTTTCTTGATCGGCACGGGTACGTTGAGGAGTGCTTCTTCACGTTTTCATTCAGCCCCATCCGCGACGAGGCCGGGCGGGTTGGCGGCCTGTTCCACCCCGTCATCGAGATGACGACCCAGATGCTTAGCGAGCGGCGTACACGCGCGCTGCGTGACCTTGCCTTTCAGACGAGCCAAGCCAAGTCCGTCAGCGAAGCCCTCTACCTGTCTGCGCAGGCCCTCGCCGCGCACGACCTCGACCTGCCCTTCGTCTTGCTCTACGCACTGGACCCCGACGGCGATAAAGCCCGGCTGCTCGGTGTAACCGGCCTCAAGGCGGATACGCCCGCCAGCCCGAGCACGGTAGGTTTGAACGAGGAGAAACAAGCGCCCTGGCCCTTGGCAGAAGTCGTTCACTCGCGGTCGGCGGTGATGATCGACAACGTCAGGCAGCGGGTCGGCTCGGCTGCCTTTGGCCCGTATACCGAACCACCGAACACGGCACTGGCGCTGCCGATCATCCTGTCAGGAGCCGACCGCCCCGCCGCCATCTTCATCGTCGGAATCAGCTCGCGCTTGCCGATGAACGATGCCTACCGGGGCTTCTACGACCTGCTCGCCTCCGCGGTGACCAGCGCCGTCTCCAACGCCCGAGCGTACGACGACGAGCGCATGCGTGCCAAAGCGCTGGCCGAAGTGGACCAGGCCAAGATCGCCTTCTTTTCCAATGTCAGCCACGAGTTTCGTACGCCACTGACCTTGATGCTGGGGCCGGTTGAGGACGCCCTGGCCGCACCAGAGAGCCACCATGCCACCTTCAACAGCCTGATCGAAAACGCGCCCTTCGGTGTTTATGTGGTCGATGCGCAGTTTTGCTTGTGCCAGGCCAGTGCGGCGGCACACAAGGCCTTCGCCAGCGTTCAGCCGTTGATCGGCCGGCACTTTGGCGACGTGGTACGCGCTGTCTGGCCTGAACCCTTTGCGTCTGAGGTGCTGGCCCACTTTCGCCTCACCCTGGACAGCGGCAAAGCCCATGCTCAGCCGACGGTGAGTGAACTGCGCAAGGACTCGCCCCAAGTCGAGTCCTATGACTGGAAGATTGAGCGCATCGTCTTACCGGACGGTTCCTTCGGCGTGGTCTGCTACTTCTACGACCTGACCGAACGCCAGCAGGCCGCAGAAGCCCTGCGCCTGCGTACTGCGCAGTTTGAGACCCTGGTCAACGAGGCGCCGCTGGGCATCTACCTTATGGACGCCGAGTTGCGTATTCGCCAGGTCAACCCGCTGGCTCTGCCCGAGTTCGGTAACATCCAGGACCTCATCGGCAGCGACCTGGCGGCGGTGATGCAGGCCTTGTGGGGGCCAGCACGCGCCGATGAAATCGTGCAG
>JANPNB010000492.1:0-1529 GCA_031427275.1 Alphaproteobacteria bacterium
CCTTGAAACGGATGTCCGGGAAGTCAGTGACGGCGAGCACATCCATGACGCCCCAGGCATGGTTGGCAAAGTCGCCCTGCAGCGAGCGGCCGATCGACTGCCGCACCATGCTGCGGGCGCCGTCGCAGCCCACGACATAGCGGGCACGGATGGTCTCGACCTCGCCCAGGTGCCCATCATCTTGCCGCTCGAAGCGGACAGTGACCGGATGATCGGAAACGCCATCGGGCGCGCGCTCCAGTCCCACCAGGCGGCGGCCGTAGTGCGGCACCAGCCGCGAGGGCGACCTATGCATGGTCTCCAGGTAGAAATCATGCACACGGGCCTGGTTCAGGATCACATGCGGCATGTGGGACAGGCCGTCCTCCACGTCCTGCACGCGCCCACTGCGCACAATGCGGCTGGCGTCGCTGTCGTCGGGCTTCCAGAAGCTCGTCTCGTTGACCCAGTAGGACTCCTTCAAGACGCGCTCGGCAAAACCGAAAGCCGCAAACATCTCCATCGTGCGACAAGCGATGCCGTCGGCCTGCCCCAATTGCAAAGGGCCGGGCTTCTGCTCAACGATCACGGTGCGAACGTCCGGGAAAGCCGCCAGTTGCGCCGCGAGGGTCAGGCCAGCCGGGCCGCAACCGACGATCAGCACGTCCGCCTCAGTGGGCAGGGTGTTGCCTGCAGGCGGGCCCAGCGCCGGCACAACGGCGTCCGGCAGAGCGGGGTCGCCGGTTCGAAATCCGTTGAGATGAAATTGCATGGCATTGTTTCCTTGGGTCCATCGGTTGCACGCTATCGGGAGTCATTCGAGGCCTTGCGTGACAGGCAAAAAAGCTGCCTGGCGCCACCACGAAATCGCCCCGGGTATTTGATCTTCCGCAAATGTCGCAGGCTTGCACTATGGCGTCAAAGCCAGAAGTCGAATACCTGGAACAGTGACATGGACCTGGCCGTGGGTTTCACACCCGACCTGGAGTCGGGTTTTTATCAGCAGGCCCTGTTTGCGCAGCACTTTGTCTGCCTGGCAGCCAGCGACCACCGGCGCATTGGTGCAAAGAAACTCACACGCAAAGCGTTCTCGGCAGAGGGGCACACCAGCGGGTTGACGGTCTTCAATGCCGTGAAGCGCCCGAAATCAGGTGGCCGTCTTCAAGTTGCTGCCACTGCCGGGGGTCGGAGACCAGCATTTTCTTGCCGCACACACGTGCATCCTTGAGCTTGAAGACAGGTTTTGCCTTGGCCTGGGCATCGCTCAGCACACGGCGCAAGCCCTCTTCGACCAAAGCGCGAAGCGTGGTCTGACGTTGTTGCGCCAGCTGCTTTGCAGAGTTGAACAGCGCGTCCGACACGTCGATGGTGGTCTTCATATGGGTACCCACAATGTTGGATATGGGTGAATCGTAAGCCGATCCCCCATCAGCATCTTGTGTCGCGGGCACAGGTGGTACGGTGACAACGATGAAATCAGATGCAGCGGTCAGAACAAACTCTGTTGCCCAGCCAGCAACGCCGGTCGGAACAGCGTCTCGTCCATCTCG